>JBEBHD010000275.1:0-6691 GCA_040080915.1 Saprospiraceae bacterium | reverse complement strand
GCCACACTCGATGGTGAGCGGGCTTGGGGTCGAAGTGAACACCGGCACGCCGGTATCAGACACCTGAATCGTTTGTGTGGCCGCGGTGCTGTTGCCGCAGGCATCCGTAGCGCGCCAGATGCGTTTGATCTGGTAACTGCCCGGGCAGGAACCGCTTGTTGTGCTCTGGCCGAGGTACGTCACGGTGGCGGGGCCACAGCCGTCCGAGGCCGTGGGAGCGCCCAATGCCGGTGGCGTTTCGTCGCAGGCGATGGTCGTGTTGCCGGGGAATGCGGTGAATAAGGGCTTCACATTGTCCACTACCGTGATCCGCTGGGAAATGCTGCGTGTGTTGCCGCAGTTGTCGGCAGCCGTCCAACGACGGGTCAGGGTGTAGGCGTTCGGGCAAGCGCCGGCGGTGGTCGTCTGGCCGTTGTAGGTGATGGCTACGTCGGTGTCGCAGTTGTCTGTCGCCGTGGGCGTTGCCGGGTTCGGGATTGCGGTACACTGTACCGTGATATTGGCCGGTATGCCGGTGAAGTTCGGTAGCTGCGTGTCCGTTACCACAATACGCTGGGTGGCGGTTTGGGTATTGCCACAAGCATCTGTGACCGTCCACTTACGGGTCAGGGTGTACTTGTCCATGCACAGGACGTTAGTCACCGTTTGGCCGTTATAGGCGATGCTCACCGAGCCGCCGCAGCCGTCGGAGGCTGTCGGAGTGCCCACAGCGGGCACGCTGTTGCACTGCACGGTCACGTTGGCAGGCGTGAAGGTGAAGGTCGGCAGGGTGCCGTCGTACACCGTGATGACCTGCGCACAGGTGGTGCTGTTGCCGGTGCCGTCGTTAGCACGGTAGGTGCGCGTGACGGTCTTGCGGTTGGTGCAGGTCTGGTTGCTGGTCGCGTCGCCGACGTGCGACTTGGTTGGCGTGCCGCAGTTGTCGGTAGCAGACACGGCGGCCAGATTTACGGCGGGCACATCGCCCGAGCAGGAAACGGCGGCTGGGCCGGGACAGGTGATGCCGGGCAGGCTGTTGTCCACCACGGTTACCGTAGCCATGCATTGGTTGCTGTCGTTGTTGATGTCGGTGACGGTCAGGGTCACCGTTTGCGGACCGAGGTTGCTGCAATCGAATTGGTTGGGCGACACGGTCATGCTCTGCAGGCCGCAATCTGCCGTGCTGCCGTTGTCCACATTGGCAGGGATGACAGAGGCTGTGCCGCCGGGGCCGAGTACGGCGGTGTACACCTGGCAAATTGCCTCGGGTGCATCACAACAGTTTTGGGTCGTCAGTTGCCAGGGCACGATACGGGTGCAGCCGTCAACAACATCTTCGATTTTAACAAAGAAGTCGTGTGTGCCTTCGTCCAGAACCGAGGTGGGTGTGAATGTATTGGTAGCCACCACATACGTGCCAGCCGAGATGGTGGCCGCCGCATCGGTGAACACGCCGAGAATCGTAAGGTCCACCGGGCTGCCCAATGTTAAGGCCGGGCTGATAACCTCGCAGCCGTTGACGGTGGTGGGTGCTATGATGATCTCGTTGTTCGTCACGTTCGGGATCGGGTTGCCCTGCGGGTAAGCGATGATGCCGTTGTTGGTGAAACCGGTGTTGGTGTGCAGCGCCAGCGCATTCACCTGAAACAAACCGAAGTTGGTGAGGGTGCTGACGTTGTGCAGCGGCGCGAAGATGTAGAGTTGGGCGCAGGTTCCGTTGGCAAGGGTGCCCTGGTTGTAAATCGCCTGATCGCCCACGGCTGTTTCGGCACCGATGGTGACCGTGCCGGTGTTGGTAAACGTGTTGGAGAAGATGAGCAGGCCGGTGTTGCTCGTGCGGTCAATGTGGATATTGCCACTGGCGCTGTTGATGAACGCAGATTGGTTCCACAGCCCCCAGTCGCCAATGTTGGCGATGCCGCCCAGTGCGATAGAGCCGGTATTGGTGAAGGTGTTCGATTGGTGGCGCAGGGCAGTAACGCTTGTGTTGTCAATGCTCAGGTCGCTGCTGTTGGTAAAATTACCATCATTCCAAATACCCCAACTGCCTACGCCGCTATTTGCACCGATCGCCAGTGTGCCGTGGTTGTTGAACGTGGCACTCGAGAAAGTGCCGTTGCGCAGACCGGTAATCTTGCAGCGGTCAATGCTGATTTCGCCGCTGGCGTTGTTGTGGAAGGTGGCATTATTGTACAAGCCCCAATTGCCGACACTGTCCACGCTGCCCAGTGTGATTTTACCTGTATTAGTAAATGTCCCGCTGCTGTTAAACAGGCCGTGCCGGGTGGATGTGCCGTTTACACTGTCCACGCTGATCTCCCCACTGTTGTTGAACGTACTTTGGTTGAACAAGCCGGTAGCACCGGCACCGGCAATACTGCCGATAATTACCTTGCCGGCATTGCCAAACGTACCGCTGCTATGGTAAACACCATTCGAATTGTTGGTACCATCCATATGATCCACATAGATTTCCCCTGTCGCCTGGTTGTCTATCGTTCCATTGTTGAACAGTCCGTTTCTGCCTCCCGTCACTTTTTCTCCAATCCGGATCAGGCCTGAATTGGTCAGCGAAGCATTGGATGTGCTTTGGAAACCCACATGCGGAAAACGGTCAATGTGCAACTCTGCATCTGTCTGGTTAATAAACGCAGCCTCATTGTACACCCCTGGGTAAAAATCAGGGTTTGTCAACGAGATGCCGAGGATGATCTTACCGCCATTGGTAAATGTGCCGCTCTGGTGGTGCAGGCCGGTTCGGTTGATGGAGTCTACCCGGATTTCGCCGCCGGCATTGTTGTTGAACGTGCTCCGGTTGTAGATAGCGGGGTTGAAACCGGTTCCCAACGCGGTGGTAGCAACTTTGATCAGACCGGAGTTGTCGAAGGAGCAGTTGTTATCATTGTGAATACCGGCAGATGTTCGGTCCAGCAGGATTTCACCGCCCGCTTTGTTCTCGAACGATGCCGAGCCGCCGCTGAACGTGTAGTTGTAAATGCCGGGGCCGTTGAGGGATGCCGTTTGGCCGACAACAATTTTGCCCTCGTTGGTGAACGAACTGTTGATGCTGTTGGATGTGGTGTTATAAATCCCGGAGCTTGCCCGGTCCAGTTCAATTTCACCGGCTGGCAGGTTCTCCACGTGCCCGAAGTTGTAAATGCCCGGGCCAAACCCTGTGTTTAATTTTCCTACGATTATTTTGCCCGAATTGGAAAATGTGCTGTTGGCAAAACTGTGAATGCCCGCGCCGTTGAAGCGGTCAATCCGGATTTCACCGTCGGTATTTTGCACGTCGCCTTCGTTCCGGAGTCCAACGCTGATGGAGCCTGCTGTTTCGCAGACGACTATGGTGCCGGCATTCGTCAGTGATGCTGCCGCCGTGCTGTTCCAGATACCCATGTTGCTCGGCCGGTCAATTCTGATTTCGGCATCGGCGTTGTTTTCCAGGGTGGCTTCATTGACGATACCGTACATGCCGGGGCTGATGTTTTGGCCGATCAAGAGTGCGCCGTTGTTGGTCACCGTGCCCTGGTTGTACATGCCGCCGGAAGGGAAGCCGGTGTCGCCCTCCAGACTCAGGCTGCCCATAGCAGCGATGGTCAGTGCGGCGTTGGGTTGCACATGCACCGATTGAGCCACTGCTGCCGTGCTGGCCATCACGACCGGGTCATTGGTCACGTCGGGGATGAGGACATCCCCTGTGGCGCCCGGCACGGCGTAGCCGTCCCAGTTGCAGGGATTGCTCCAGTCGGTATCGGTAGCGCCGGTCCAGATCACCGTGCCGGCACCGAGGTTGCTCTGAAATTCGTAGGCGCCGATATCCACGATTCCGCCCCCGGGCAAAACATCCTGCCGGGCGTTGCCGTCGAGGTCGGTGGCCGGGGCGCCGGCGGCGGTGCCCGCATCAACGGCCTGCGAGCAGACTTCCAGGTGCAAGTCGCCGCTTGTGCCCAGCGATATGGGCGGCTGGCTGACAAAGAGCGGGCCTAAATTACCGTCACCACCGGGGCAGTCGGTACAGGGCGTATAGCCGCCCTGAACAATACTGAACCTGACGGTTGGTGTCCCATTTCGATTATCAATTTGTCCGGCATTTCCCCAGAGGATACAGTTGGTAAGGATGGGCGAACAGGTTCCGGTGAAGGCATCGTTGTACATACCACCAACACCGAAGTCAGCCTGATTGCCAGAGAAACTGCAATTCTTAAAAACCGGATTGCATGTGCCGCCGGTGGCATCCACAGCATCGTTGAATACACCACCACCAATGCGTTCTGCTTTGTTGCCCGTAAAAATAACATTCGTAAACAAGGGGCTGCTGTTGCCGTTGTTGCCGCCAAAGTTGTAGGCAGCACCGCCGTCCAGGGTGGCTTTATTTCCGGAAAATACGCAGTTGACCACCTCCGGGCTGCCGTTGCCCCGATAGCCGTCATTAAACAAGCCGCCTCCGTTGCGCGCCACATTACCGGTGATGGTACAGTTGGCGATGCGCGGATTACTCTGCCTGCCGACGCCGCTCCCGTCATTGTAGATGCCGCCACCGTTTTGAGTCATCTCTCCGTTTCCTTGGGTGATGGTGAAGCCGTCCAGAACCGTGCTGGCGGAAGCATGGTCAAAAAATACGACATGATACGAATTGCCGGATAGGCCGGGAGCGCCTATTTCGCCGCTCAGTATTGTGCTGTTCGTTTTCCAGTCGCGCTGGTCGCGCATGGTTTCCATACCGTCAAAGCCGCCGTACACGCCCACGCCATTTTTCATCATAAAGGAAATGGTGCGATCCACGCCTGAAGTGGGTTTGTAGGTGCCCTCGGCCACCCAGATTTCGGCCGTTCCGCAAGCCAGCGTCAGGGCATCTTGCAAATTGGTGAGAGCATCGGTCCAGGAGGTGCCGTTGTTGGCACCGGTAGCATCGGCATCCACATAAATAATGCCGTCGCACACCGCCACCACTGCAGACCCCGACACGGATTTGGAACAGCCCGCCACCAGTGCCACGCCGACCAAACTGTACGTCGTGGTAACCGTCAGTGGGCCGGTGTTCAGGGTCGCCGTTCCGGCACCGTTCAGCACAATGGTTTGATTTGGGCCGTTGTTTACTTTGTAGGTGATCGTCGCGTTGGGCGTGCCGGAGAATGATATGGTCGTGCTCGCACCGAAGGTGAGTGTAGTGGTGCCGCTGATCGAAGCCGACAGTGAAGCGGGGGTAACATCGGCAGTACCGGTAAAATTCAAGGCAAAGCCGTTGCTACCCATGGCAGCCGAATTGCCGTTGAGCAGGAGCAGGTATGTTTGTCCGGCTGTAACATTCAGCGGAGCAACCCACTGATCGCCTGTCACGTCTTCGGAATTGTCCACAGCGCCATTGCCCATGCCGGTATTGCCGTCGCCCGCTGCCGCTGCCGCCGAACACCTGACCGGCGTACCCAGCGCTCCGCAGGTTGTATTGGGGCCATAAAGGGCAAAATCAAAATTGTCCGAATTCTGGTTCGGATTGATCGTAAACGCAAGCGTCCCGTTGGCACTTACGCCTATTTTGTACCAGTTGGCGTAGTTTTCACCAAGCATGCAGTCCGCACAGCCTTCCGCAACAATCCCCGGACCGGCCGAAGGATCGTTCAGGGAAACGGAACCGCAAACCGGTGTGGCATAAGCGCAGTCGCTGTTCGTATTCCCCTGTGGGCCTCCCGAACCGGAAACGCAGGAGAGGGTGGCATTCCACCCGGCCAACTGAATCGAAAAGTCGGAAACAAATTTGAAGGTCAGGCACCCGCTGGTGCTCGTGACGGTGCCCGGGCTGTTCCTGCAATCGCTGAATAAAACCGGGCTTGACGAATTTGGCCCATCGTAGATGGTCAGGTAATCACAACACGAGTTCGGCCCAGAGCACAAAAAATACGTGTCGTTCATGCTAAACGACGAGAATGTAGCCCGAATCTGTTCGTCCGCATTACCCGTGCAAAAGGTACGTTCGATCGAATTTACATTCATTGAATAGGTTCCACCAGGTCCCCCATCGTCCACATAGATACCGGAACAGGTGGTCACTATGCAGGAACCGATATTGGTATTTTGCTGTCCGGTGGTTGGATGCGTGTACGTTTGGGCCGAGGCAGGGTTAATATTCCATGCCATAGCGGCAAAAAGGACCGCGACCAGTAAGCGCATACGGGCAGTCGCGTTTTTGGAGAGCCCGGACAAAAGGATCGAAGTTGTAATGATTTTTTTCATGGCAAAAGTAAGAAAACGTGTAACTATTAGCACCTGCCTCCGGCAAGTGCCAATAGTTACGAATATGTTTAAAAAATACAAAGTCGTGTCAAAAATCACTCCACCAGCACCACCCGCGCACTCACCACACCGCTCGCTCCACGCACGCTCACCGTGTAAACCCCCGCCGCAGCGCCCGCATCGCGCAGGCTAACCGGCAGTTTCAACTCTTCCACAACCGGTATGCGCCGCTCCCAAACCAACTGTCCCAGATCGCCAAAAATCGAAACCGTCACGGCCTCTTTGGCAAAGTCGCTCAAGTCAATCCAAACCCGGTCAGTGGTCGGGTTGGGTTGCAAACGAACGGTCGGTAGGGGCGGCCCTTGCGGTCGCCCATCTTGCACCGGTTGCCCGGCATCCTGCGTCCGGTTTTCCGTCTCCTGCGGCGCGTAACTCGTGCCCAGCACGGTGATCAATTGCGTCGTAGTCGCGGTATTTCCGC
>JBEBHD010000054.1:0-24119 GCA_040080915.1 Saprospiraceae bacterium | reverse complement strand
CCGATACCCAACCCCCTTCAGCGTAATGATCTGCACCTTCTCATCGTCGCGTAGGTACTCCCGCAGGTGGGCGATGTACACGTCGAGGTTGCGGGAGTTGAAAAACGAGTCGTTGCCCCACAGCGTGTCGAGGATGTGCTTGCGCAGCACGGGCTGGCCGGCGCTCTGGCACAGCATGTCCAGCAACATGGCCTCGCGGTGCGAGAGGCGGCGCACCTGATCGCCCGATTGGAGCTCCTGCCGCAGCGGGCAAAAGCGGAAACGCCCCAGCGCGACTGTTTCGGCGGTGGGCGCGGCGGTGTTTTTTTCTCCTCCGCTCAGCCGCAGGAGGTTGTGGATGCGGACGAGTAGTTCCTCCATGCTGAACGGCTTGCGCACGTAGTCGTTTCCGCCTGCGGCAAAACCCTCGAGCACGTCCTCCGTTTGGTCTTTAGCGGTAAGGAAAATGATCGGCAGGGACGGAAACTGCGCCCGAACAACCTTGCCCACGGCAAACCCGTTGTCGAACGGCAGCATCACGTCGAGCACGCAGATGTCGGGCCGAAACTGCTCGCACGCCTGCACAGCGCCGCGCCCGTCGGGCAAATGGCGCACGACAAGCCCCCGGCTTTCAAGCGATTCGCGCACGATCTTGGCCAAAAACGGCTCGTCCTCCACGTACAAAACCCGAATTTCAGCCATGCGACGGTAGTTCTACGGTGAACGCTGTGCCGCACTCGTGTTCGGGATCAAGTGCGATGGTGCCGCCGTGCTGCTCCACCACCTTGGCCGAGTAGCTCAGCCCCAGGCCGTGGCCCTTCACCTGGTGGCCGGCCTCGGACGGCACGCGGAAAAACGCCTCAAAAATACGCAACCGGTACGCCTCCGGGATGCCGGGGCCGCTGTCGTGTACGCGAAGGGTCATTTTTTCGCCTTCAGCGCGGAGCAGCACGTGGATGGCGGGTTTGTCGCCGCCGTATTTCAGGGCATTGTCGAGCAGGTTGTACAACACCCCGGCGAGGTGCAGGCGGTCGCCCTTGACCCGGAAATCCGTGCCCTCGTTGCTGTATTCGACGGTGGCACCGGCCTGCTCGAAGCGCGGGCGCAGGGTGGCCAGTATTTCGTCGGCCAGTTCCCGAAAATCGAAAACGGTGGTGGCCAGTGCGGCATCCGTGCGCTCCAATTGGGCGATGCCGAGTACTTTTTCCACGAGCAGCGACAGGCGCTGGAGCTCCAGCCGCGAAATGTCGAGGTACTCCCGGGTCTGGCCGGGGTTTTTCAGCGCATCGAAATCGCGCAGGGCCTCGAAGGCTACGCTCATGGTGGCGATAGGGGTTTTCAGTTCGTGGCTGATGTTTTGGATAAACTCGGTTTTCAGCGCCGTGAGCCGCCGTTGCGCCCGCAGGGTGCGAAAAACGAAGAAAAAAGCCAGCGTCACGCAGCCGAACAGCAGCAGGGCGAACAGGATTTGCGGCAGCATTTTGCGCAGCAAAAACAGGTGGTAGCCGCTCAGTTCGGCACCGTAGCGCTCGCCATTGGCCACATCGGTGTAGAGGCCAGACATCAGTTTTTCTGGCTCGGACGTTTCCCCCGGCTTCAACCTGTTAATTCGGTGCTCCAAGGGCAAGCCCGCCTTCCGGAGGGCGCGGTCGAAATCGGTTTTCAGGCTACGGAAAAAGGCCTCGGAGTCGGGCGCGATGCACCTGACGGAATCCCGCACCAAACTGTCGCCGCTCATGGCCACGAACATGGAAATGGAGCCGGTCAGTTCGTTGGAGGGCAGGTCTCCGCTTCCCGACTGGCTGAGGCGGATTTCGAACTGCTGGTCGTGTTTTATCTCGGTAGTGCGCATTCCCTGGCCCACAAACGTCATTACCCGCACCGAGTCGTGCCTGATTTCCCGGTTCAAGGGCGTGAATTCAGGTATACCTTCTTGTGTGCGGCGAAATACGAGCTTGTTCACCAGCCCGCCCTCGATGTTGCGCACCGTGTTGATAAAAATAAAGCCAACCTCGCGGGAGAGAGCCGTTTCCTCCTCGCGGTACGTGCGGTGCAAAAACCACGCGAGCGAACAGCCCAGCAGGAGCAGGCTGGCCGCCATGAGGGCGCGGGCAAGGAGGAATGAGCGGTCGGTGAACATTTGACGGGTCAAAAGTAGCGGCTTTCCCCAAGGCGCGAAACGGCTGTTAACCTTAATTAACCTTGCATCAAGGTTGGTTAACCTGTGCCGTTGGGATGCCTGCATACCTTTGCCCCACATTTTTTAACAAAAACAACATCGTATGAAACAGATACTGCTTCTCGCTACTGTCGCTCTGGTACCCTGGCTGCTCGCGGCCCAAACAACCTCCGGCGAGGTTACCTACAAGGAAACCATCAAAATCCAAATCGAACTGCCCGATGGAGATGAGGAACTCAAAAAAATGATCCCCCCGTCGCAATCGGCCTCCAAGGTGTTAGTGTTCAACGAAACCGCCTCGCTGTACAAAAACGCCGGTGCCAAGGGCGAAGGCGATGTGGAAGTGGGCCATGAAGAAGAGGGCCGGGCAATGAAGTTTGTGATGAAACGCCCCGAAAGCGTCTTGTTCACGGACATAGGCGAGAGCGCTATCGTACACCAACAGGAGTTCTTTGGGCGCGATTTTCTGGTCACTGGCCCGGCCCGTGCCTGCAAGTGGAAATTGACCGGTGAGAAAAAGAAAATCGGCGACTACGAGTGCCAAAAAGCCCTGTTGCAGGATACCGCATCACAAGTGGTGGCGTGGTTTACACCGCAAATCCCCGTATCTGCTGGCCCCGGTGGCTACGGCATGCTGCCCGGCCTCATCCTCGAACTGGACATTGACAACGGCCAACGCACGACCATCGTCACCAAAGTAGACCTGAAGGCTGTGGACAAAATCGAAAAACCGACCAAGGGCAAAAAGGTAACCGCCGATGAATTCAAAGCCATTGAGGCCGAAAAAATGAAGGAAATGGGCGTGGAAGTGGGCGGCCAGGGCAAGGGCGTCCGCATGATCATCCGCACCGAGGATACGGGCGGGCATTGAGCTTCCCCCTTTGTCATTCCAGAGGAATCCGTCCACGCCACGAGGGCCGTCACGCTCGGTTTGTCATTTCGCACAAATCCGTCCACGCCACGGGCGAATGCGCGAGCGGGGCAGCCGAGCGGGGCTTCCCGCCGTGATGTGGACAGATTTCTTCGAAGTGACAAACCGAACGCGCAAAAACAATTGTAAAAACACTATTCAGTACGCTATGAAAACAATTTTTCTCCTCGCCTTTTCCCTGCTCTGCGGTACCGTTTTCGCACAAAAAACGATGCTTCAAGGCAGTGTTTCCGACAACACGGGCACGCCGCTGCCCGCCGTCACTGCCGTGCTGATGACCACGGATTCCGTCATGCACGCCTTCGCCACGGCCAACGACCAGGGGCGTTTTTCCCTCAAGGCCAAAACCGCCGGGCAGTACCTGCTGCAACTGACCTACCTCGGCTACACCACCCACTGGCAAACCCTGACCGTGGAGTCGGGCCGGACCGAAATGGACCTCGGACGCATCCAACTGGTGCCCTCGTCGGAGGTGTTGCCCGCCGTGGAGATCAGCGCCGAACGCGACCCCATGCGAATCAGCCGCGACACCGTGGAGTACAACGCCGCTGCGTTCAAGGTGCAGCCCGGCGATGCTGTGGAGGAACTGTTGAAAAAAATGCCCGGTATCGAGGTGCAGCGCGACGGCACAGTGAAGGCCCACGGCGAAAACGTGCAGAACGTACTCGTGGACGGCAAGGAGTTTTTCGGAAAAGACACCCGCGTGGCCACCCAAAACCTGCCCGCCGAAGCGGTGGACAAGGTGCAGGTGTATGATAAAAAGTCGGACATGGCCGAGTTCACCGGTATCGAGGACGGGCAGGACGAGCGCACCATTAATCTCAAACTAAAAGAGGGCCACAAAGACGGCTACTTCGGAAAAGCCGATGCCGGTGCCGGTACCGAAGGCCGCTACGAGGGTAAATTCAACATCAACCGCTTCACGCCCGGCGACCGCCTCTCGGCCATCGGTATGGCCAACAACACCAACCAACAGGGATTTTCTATGGACGACTACATGCAGTTCATGGGCGGTATCGGTGCCATGATGTCGGGTGGTGGCGGGCGTATCCAGATCGGCGGTGATGGCGGCGGAATGCCAATAAACACCGGCCAAGGTGTGCAGGGGGTACGTACTTCCCTTGCCGGCGGCCTCAACTGGAGCAAGGATTTTTCCCAAAACACCGAGCTTACAGCATCATATTTCCTCAACCGCTTTCGCAACGATCTCGAACGCAACAACTGGCGGCAAAACCTCGGCGCTCAGGGCCTGTTCACCAGCACGGAATTGGAAGACCAGTTGAGCCGAAACTTCGGCCACAACCTTAGCCTGCATTTCCGCCACAAGATTGACTCGTTCCAGAGTATCATCCTGCGCGCCAACGGCGGCCTCAACGATGCCCTGTTCGACAGCCGTGGCAACACCGAGGCGCTCAACCCGTTTGGCGATGTACAAAATGACGGCCAGCGCGACTATTTCAGCGAGGGCAGCAGCTACAATTTCCGCTCCTCGCTCCAGTACCGCCTGCGCTTCCGCAAGCCCGGCCGTGCCGTAGTGGCCCAGGGCTCGTTTGGGATGAATGACCGCCAGCAAGACGGCTCGCTGTTTGCCATCAACCGCTTTTTTGCCCAAACCGTGCTATCCGATACCATTCGCCAGCGGCAAGACGTGGCCGACGGCGGCGACCAGTACGGCATCGCGCTCACCTACACCGAACCCCTCGGCCACCGCCGCTACCTCGAACTGAATGCCTCGCGGCAAAACTACACCAACAACAACCGCCGCGATTTCTTCGACCTGCTGCCCGGCAGCGAAACCCGCAACGAAGACCTCTCGAACCACTTCCGTCGGGGCTATGTGTACGACAGGGCGGGCTTGAACCTGATGATCAACCGCGGTCAGCTCAAGGTCACGGCAGGTGTGGCCTTCCAGGAGTCTCGCCTCGAAAACACGGTGGTGGGCGAAATCCAGCCGTTCAACATTCGTTTCTCGCGCTTCCTGCCCGCCATGTTCGGCGAATACGAGTTTGCCACGGCCAACCACCTGAACTTTGGCTACACCACCCGCTTCACCGAGCCGTCGCCGGAGCAGATGCAGCCCGTGGTGAACAACGCCGACCCGCTGAACGTGTACATCGGCAACCCGAATTTGCAGCCCGAGTACTCCCACGATCTGCGCCTCAGCTATTTCCTGTACGATCAGTTCTCGTTCACGTCGCTGTTTGCCAACCTCTCGGCCACGTACACGACTGACAAGATCACGAACGCCACAGTCATTGACTCGGTGCTGCGCCGCTCGATCACACCCGTGAACGTGGAGCGGGAAGTGGGCCTGCGCGGCAGCGTCCAGTTCGGTGCGCCCATTCGCCCACTGAAAATGAAGTTCAACCTGCGGCTCAATTCCGCCCATACGCAGCGCATCCTGTTTGTGAACGCCGTGCAAAATGATGTGCTCGACTGGCGCCATGGCCTCGATTTCTCCATAGAAAACCGCAACAAGGATGTGGTGGATGCGCTGGCGGGCATCCGCTTCAACACCACGAGCACGGATTGGTCGGTGAGCGCAGCGCTGAATCAGCAGTTCACCAACCATGCCTGGTACGGCGAAATTCGCTACACGCCCGTGCGCCGCTGGATGTTTGAAACGCAGTTCGATTACACGGTGTACTCGGAGGAGGCCTTCGGCGAACGGACGACCATTCCGTTGTGGCGGGCTGGCATCACGCATTATTTCCTCAAAAACAACCGCGCCCGCGTCCGCTTGTCGGTGTTCGATTTGCTTGCGCAAAACCAGGGCATCAACCGCAACAGCAGCCTGAACTACGTGGAAGAGCAGCGCAGCAACGTGCTGGGGCGGTACTTCATGCTCACGTTCGGCTACTCGTTGGCGGGTTTCGACAAGCCGAGCGGAGGGATTGAGATCAAGATGGGCGGGTGAGGGGAAGCAAAGTCATTTAAGGCGGATATGTTGGCCGGTGGAAAATGGTTTAAGAGCGTGTAGGCGAATTTGCACGACATTTTCAGATAGATTTGCACCGGGTGGGGCGGTTGTGACACAACACCACTCGGCTAACATGACCACTTTTGGATTCGGCACACTGGTTCGGTTTGTTCCGTTCATGCTGTGGGTATCGGCCTACCCACAGCATGTGGCCGCGCAAGTGGCGTACAAGTTGGAGCACCTGACACCGAAAAACGGCCTCTCCTACCGCTGGACGTTGGACGTGACGCAGGACAGTTCGGGCCATATCTGGATCGCCACGTTCGATGGGCTGAACCGCTACGACGGGCACCGGTTCGACACGTATTTTCTTGAAGTAGACGACGAGTTGGGCTTTTCTTCGCGGCAGTACCGCCAGGTGGATTGCCTGCCGGGGAATGAAGTCCGGGTCACGACGGCAAGCGGGTTGATGATCCGTTTTGACCGCAAATCTGGCCGGTTTGAGCCGATAAAAGGAGCGGCGGGCAATGCCTACTCGGTGAAGGTCCGGCCGCTTTATACCACCAATAGCGGGTATGAGTGGTGCCTGCTGGGCGAAAACAAGACAGCGCGGGAATGGCTGGCCCGGATGACCACCGCCGGACGGTTCGATACTATTCTCGAACTCGGGCCACACTCGATGATCCAAAAACAGGTCACGGCACTGGATGACGGAAACCGGTTTTGGGGCCGCTCAAACGATACGTACTACATTTTCGACCCCAAGGCCCGGACACAGGCCTTGCACCGGTTTGATGCCATACCGGGGGTTCGGGTGGCGCATCCTTCGCTTCCCATTGACGGGCTGGGCCGACTGTGGTACCCCGGCCCGGGCGGCAATTTTCGTTTCTTTTCGCTGCCACCAAACATCCCCGTTGGGCAATGGGAGCAGTACCGACTCGACAACAAAGGCAATTTTTGGGTTTGGAGCCACGACAAGCGCACCTATCGATACGAAGTGTCTTCGGGGCAAACGGATTACTTTGGCGTTTTCGATTTTTGGGAGTACGACCTGAACAGCCCGTTTGAAGATCAGGAGGGTACTATTTGGATCCCGCATTTTTACGGCGTGACCAAGTTGGTTCGGCAACGGCGGTTGTTTGAAAACTTTCTGAACGTGCCGCTGAACGCTTTGGGGGCTGCGCCGGGCGGCACGAGCGTGTCCGACATGGTTGAGGGTGACAATGGTTCCGTTTTTGTCAAATTAGCCGACCGCAGGTGGGTGCTCTTGCGGCCCGGCACAACCGTGGCGGAACCGGTGGCGGCCAACATGTCCTCCATATCGGCTGAAGACAGTGCGGTACTGCACCAAACGGCCGATTTGCTCCAGCTCGATCCGAAACATTTGATGGAGGCCTATTACTGGGATCGGGGAAATGGCTTCGTATGGTGTAGCACCCAACCCTCAATGGGCGTAACTCGGGTTGACCTGAAAACAAAAACCCGGCGGTATTTTGCCTTAATGAAATCACCGCACCACCTTTTCAGCCTGTTGCCCTTGGGCAACCACCTGTGGATCGGTACCGACGACGGCCTGTACAGGCTGGGCCTCGGTGATAGCAGCGTCCGGCGCTATACGACCAAGGAGGGGCTTCCCCACAACACCATCTACACCATGCTTCCCGATGGGAACAACCTTTGGCTGGGCACGCATGACGGGCTTTGCCGCTTTGATGCGCAACGTGGGGCGACCCAAAACTATTACACCGAGGACGGCCTGACGCACAACGAGTTCAACCGGCATTCCGCCTTAAAAACCCGAAACGGAAAACTGTATTTTGGTGGGCTGAACGGTGTAAACGCTTTTTTTCCTGCCGAACTCGAAGTCGCACCGGCCCGCTTCCGGCCGCGTGTGCACCTGACCCGCCTGAGCAGATTCGACAACCTGCGCGACACGATGCTATTGGTAAACTACCCAACCGAAGGCCCCGCTATTCGCTTGTTGGCGACCGACCGTTCCGTTGCCTTCGAGTTTTTTCTCAGCAGTTTTCAAAACCCCGCCCAGAACAAGTACCTGTACTACCTCGACGGGCTGGAAACCCCATGGGCCAACCAGACCAACGACGGTCGGGCTACTTACCCGTTCTTGCCGCCGGGCCACTATGTTTTTCGGGTAAAAGCATCAGGTCCCTTCGGCAATTGGGCTGCCAACGAAATCGCCCTTCCTGTCGAGATGCCGCAGGTATGGTACCTCCGCTGGTGGGCCTGCCTTGGTTATGCGCTGGCCGCACTGGGCGGGGGTGTGTTTTGGTACCGGTTTCGGTTGCGCCGCCACCTCGAACGGCGGGAGGCGCTTCGGCTGCGTGAGCTCGACGAGGTGAAAAACAAACTGTACACCAACATCACCCACGAGTTCCGCACCCCGCTCACCGTTATCCTCGGTATGACCGAACAACTGACGACCGCCCCCGACCCCGTCAACACGGGCATGGAGCAAAAATTGGACACCATCCGCCGCAACGGCGAGGGCCTGCTCCTGCTCGTCAACCAAATGCTTGACTTGGCCAAATTGGAATCGGGCAAACTTTCCCTCCACCTCGTTCAGGCCGATATCATTCAGTTCCTGCGGTATGTAACCGGCTCCTTCCAGTCTTTCGCCGAGCACAAAAACATCGTGCTGCAGTTCCAGTCCGATTTGAGGCACGTTGTGATGGACCTGGACAAGGAGCGGCTGCAGCACGTGCTGTCCAATTTGTTGTCCAACGCCATCAAGTTCACCGAACCCGGCGGGCAGGTACACGTACACGCGGCTCGCGCGGGCGAACGATTTGTGATCCGGGTGCGAGACACGGGCATCGGCATACCGGCGGAGAAGTTGCCCCGCATCTTCGACCGTTTTTACCAAGTAGACGATTCGCGCACACGCAAAGGCGAGGGCACGGGGATAGGCCTCGCGCTGGTGCGGGAACTGGTACGGCTGATGGGCGGCGATATCGGAGTGGAAAGCCGCTTGGGAGCAGGGTCGGAGTTCGTCGTGTC
Organism: Saprospiraceae bacterium; assembly: GCA_040080915.1. Classification (GTDB taxonomy): domain Bacteria; phylum Bacteroidota; class Bacteroidia; order Chitinophagales; family Saprospiraceae; genus M3007. Next base: position 15,092 of record JBEBHD010000054.1, on the reverse strand, counting down.
GCTGCCAGTAGCCCAAAAAGCGCCGCTGACTGCTGATGCGCAGGGGCCGTTCCGGCAAGAACGCGCGGTGCCCGAATCTCCGACATTGCTTTGGGAAGAACCCGCCGATACGCGCCTGCCGCTGTTGCTCATCGTGGAAGACAACGCAGACGTGGCCGAGTACATCCGGTCGTGCTTGGACGGCCAGTTTCGCATACTGCACGCTGCCAACGGCCTTGAGGGCATCGAAAAGGCGGTTGACGAAATACCCGACATCGTCTTGAGCGACGTGATGATGCCCGAAAAAGACGGGTTCGAGGTCGTGCAGACGCTTCGGGGCGATGATCGTACCAACCACATTCCCGTGGTGCTGCTGACGGCCAAGGCCGATATCGCCTCCAAGTTGGAGGGGCTTGAGCGCGGTGCCGATGCGTACCTGCCCAAACCTTTTCACCCCAAGGAACTGCAACTGTGCCTGCGCAACCTGCTCGAACGGCAGCGGCGGTTGCAGGAAAAATTTTCCGGGCGTGATTTTGCCAGCCTGCATCCTTCCACGCCCGAAGAGCCTGCTGATCCGCAACACGTTTTTTTGCAAAAAGCCGCCGCTGCCGTCCTCGTTCGCTTAGATGATGCCGCCTACGGCAACGAGGAGTTGTCGCGGGAAATGACCATGAGCGAATCGCAGCTCAACCGCAAGATCAAGGCCCTGACCGGCAAGACCCTTTCCCTTTTTATCCGCAGTGTGCGCCTGCGCGAGGGGATGAAATTGCTGGCAAACACCGACCTCACCGTGTCCGAAATTGCCTACTCGGTCGGCTTCACCGATCCCGCCTATTTTTCCCGCACGTTTTCCGCCGAGTTCGGCAAGGCCCCGAGCGCCTTCCGCAACTGATTGTTTTTCACCACCCTGGTGTGCGCTTGCGGAAAGAATCCAAACCATTTTTTTCAGGTTGCCGAAATAGTCCAAGCCTTTGCCGGAATGGTGAAAGGCCTCCGGTGGCCGTGCCCTGCACTTTTGTGCCGGTTCGCAACGATTCATTTCCGAAAGGGCGGGCGCAAGGGCGGCAATCGCCTGCACCCCCAAGCCCGCCCGATTTCGGGAAGCGTTGCGGCGAGCATTTTTTCACCTTTTCAACGCTTTCGGAAATGAACATACCATCCTGCTTCAGCGCTTGCCCCAAATTGCTCTTCGCTCTTTTTGCCCTTGCCTTCGTTTTGCCCGTTAGCGCCCAGCGCCCTTCCAAGGCTGGACTCGCAAAACAGCTCGTGCAGGAAGCACAATCGGCCGCCGGGCGACCCGTGGCCGACCTTGGCGACCTGAATGTGTGTTCGGAAACGCACAGCCCCAAGAGCGGGGTTACGCACGTGTACTTTCAGCAGCACCTTGCGGGCATACCCGTTCACAACTCCATTTTGAATGTACACGTGACGAAGGACGACAAGCTGCTGACCCATTCCAGCCGGCTGGTGCCCGTGCCCGAGGGCGGGATGCGCCCGGCCCGTGCGGTGCTCACGCCCGAGCAGGCGGTGGAGGCGGCTGCGGTGGCTTTGGGGTTGTCGGTTGGCGGCAGACTCGTGGAGCAGGAGAACAAAGGTGGGCCGGATCGGGCCGTTGTTTTTGAAAAAGGCAGCCTGTCCTTGGAGGGCATCCCCGTGCGGCTGGTCTGGCAACCGATAGAAGATGGCGGGCTGCGCTTGGCTTGGGACTTGAGCATCCTTGAAGTGGGCGGCCAAAACTGGTGGAGCGTACGCATGGATGCCGAAACAGGCGAACTGCTGGAAAAGAACAACTGGATCGTCCGGTGCGATTTTGGCAGCCCACACGCGCATGCGCCATTGAGAGGCTCGAAAGCCGCCCGTTTTGACCTGCCCGGCAACCTTGAACCCGGCCAAGAACAAACCCTCGCGTGCCCGATGGTGGCAGGCGGCGGCGCGTACCGGGTTTTTCCCGAACCGATGGAAAGCCCATACGACGGCCTCCGGCAGTTGATTTCCGACCCGGCGGATGCCACGGCCTCGCCGTTTGGCTGGCACGACATTGACGGTATCGCCGGTGCCGAGCATACGACCACGAAAGGCAACAACGTCCATGTTTATACCGACCTCGACCAGAACGGCGACCCCGACCCCAACTCCAGCCCCAACGGCGGCACGGCCCTTCAGTTCGACTTTCCGCTGGACCTGACACAGCCCCCCAGTGCCTACCAGAACGCTGCGTTGGTCAACCTTTTTTACTGGAACAACTACCTGCACGATTTTGCCTACCAGTACGGTTTTGACGAAGCTGCGGGCAATTTTCAAAAAAACAACTACGGGAACGGGGGCATCGGCGGCGACTATGTGCGGGCGGTAGGGCAGCTCCCCGACGGTTCGAACAACGCTTTTTTCGGAACGCCCGCCGACGGTGCAAAGCCGTTCATGGGCATTTACCTCGGCACCAACCCCAACCCCGACGTGGACATCAGTTTTGACAACGGGGTGGTCGCGCACGAATACGCGCACGGGATTTCCAACCGCCTGACCGGCGGGCCTTCCAACCCAAACTGCCTCGGCAACGAAGAACAAATGGGGGAAGGCTGGAGCGATTATTTTGCCCTCATGACCACTCTGAAACCGACCGATACCGGCGTGGATGCGCGGGGCATCGGAAACTACATGATGGGGCAACCCGCCAACGGTAACGGCGTTCGCCCATCGCCTTACTCGACGGACATGAGCATCAACCCGGCCACCTACAAGACCATCAAAACCGTTTTGGTGCCGCACGGCGTGGGGTATGTGTGGGCGGGCATGTTGTGGGACATGACCTGGGCGCTGATGGATGCGCACGGGCAGGCCGCCGGGTACGACATTGCCCTGACCCTTGTGGTCGAAGGAATGAAATTGCAGCCCTGCAGCCCCGGTTTTGTGGACGGCAGGGATGCCATTCTTGCCGCCGACGAGGCGCTTTACAGTGGGCAAAACCAATGCCTGATCTGGCGGGCATTTGCACGCAGGGGATTGGGTTTCAGTGCCTCACAAGGCAGCAGCGATAACCGCAACGATGGAACGGAGGCTTTCGACCTGCCAGCCGACTGCCCCGGTATCTGGACGACGAGTCTGTTTTTGGCGCTTTGCGAAAACGGCAACGCCACGACAACTACCGTCCACGCCAGTGCCGGGATCAGCAGCGGAAACCTGACCCTTTCCGCCGATGGCCCCTCGGGCACGTCGTTAGTTTGGGGCACCAACCCGGTCGCGCCAGGCGGCTCGTCGGTGTTGACCATAAATTCCGGAACCACACCGCCTGGTGACTACCTCATTACCGTTGTCGCTGCCAACAGCACCGATACGTTCACGTCGGTGTTCCAGTACACCGTGAACGAAGTGCCGGGCGTGCCCGTGCTCGTGTTTCCGGCGAACATGGCAACAGATGTTTTTCCGAGGCCTATCCTGGACTGGGATGTCGTGCCGGGTGCCTCGAACTACACCATACAAGTTTCGACCGTGCCGAATTTTGCCACCACGGTGTTCACCAGCACATTCGGAAATACCAGCCTTGCCGTGTTCTTGAGCGACAACACGACCTACTACTGGCGTGTGCGTGCAAACACGCCGTTTTGCTCAACGTATTCGGCAACCTTCACCTTCACCACCAATTGCCAGCCACACCTTGGCCTGCCAACGCTACAGTCGCCCGCCAACGGGGCTACGGGCGTTTCCTTGTCGCCATTGCTGAACTGGGCCGACGACCCCAACAGGACGAACTATACCTTGGAGGTTGCCGAAAACCCGGGATTTAACCCGATCCTCTCCACGCAATTCAACCTTACTGCTTCGCAAAGTTTGTTGCCGTTCTTATTGGAAACGAACACGACGTACTACTGGCGCGTGCATTCAAACACCCAGTGCCAAAGCCCCGGCGACCCCTCCGAGGTGTTCTCGTTCACGACTAACAGCGTTGCTCCGGTATGCACCACGATGGCGAGTACCAACGTGCCCATCGCCATTCCCTCCACATCAACGTCCACCATCAATTCGGTACTTGCCGTGCCGATCTGTGGCACAGTGGCGGACATCAATATTACGAACTTGTATGTGGAGCATACCTCCGTCGGGGATTTGGAAGTGGAGCTGATCAGCCCGCAGGGTACGGTCGTGACCTTGGCTTACCACCTCTGCGGCAATACAGATGACTTGCGGATCAACTTCGACGACCAAGCCGCCAACCAGTATAGCCAAATACCCTGCCCGCCCGCCAACAACGGCACGTACCGCCCGAACGAAAAACTTTCCACGCTTTTCAGGCAAAGCATAGCCGGCAACTGGACACTGCGCATCCACGATACGGATGCCACCGATGGCGGCTCGATAGAGAGCTGGAGTCTCAATATTTGCTACCTGCCGGTGAACGGTACGCCAGTTACTTGCTACCGGGATGCCGACAACGACTCGTTTGGCAACCCAAACCTGTCTTCTCCATTTTGCTCCACATGCCCGTCGGGCTGGACCTTGAACAACACAGACTGCAACGATACCAAAGCTAGCGTCAACCCAAACAAACCCGAAATCTGCGACTTTTTGGACAACGATTGCGATGGTTTGGTGGACGAGGGCTTCTCCATCGTGACTTGTTACCTGGACGACGACGGCGATGGCTACGGCAATGCTTCGGTGAGCAAGCAGTTTTGTGGCACCTGCGGCTTTGGCTATGTGGCAACCGGCGACGACTGCGACGATTTCAACCCCGACACCCATCCGGGTGCCGCCGAAGTGTGCGATACACAGGACAACGACTGCGACGGCCAGGTTGATGAAGGCTTGGACGAGGACAACGACGGCTACACCCCCTGTGCGGGCGACTGCAATGACAACGACTCGGCGATACACCCGGGTGCCGCCGAAACCTGCAACGGCGTGGACGACAACTGCGACGGCATAACGGACTCCGATCCTGTCGCGATTTTTGCCAGTACCGATGGTCCGATGCCCATTTCGGCAACGAAAAAGGACACCGTAACGTCCACGATCACCATCAGTGGGGTTTCGGGAATTATCAGCGACCTGAATCTGAGGGCTTTAAAAATCAATCACAACTGGGTAACCGACTTGAGGGCTACCTTGACCGGGCCGAACAACGTGACAGTTTCGCTTTTCGCCCGACCGGGCATTACCTATTCCACGGGCTGTTTCTACAACCATATACTGGCAACGTTCGACGACGAGGCCGTGCAATCGGCTTTTGAATTTCACCAGACCTGCGAACAATCCTACCTGCCCGACCCGCCGCCGTACGCCATTTGGGGCACGTTCCGGTCCATTGGCAGTTTGTCCGCATTCGACGGCATTTCACCCAACGGCACTTGGACGCTGACCGTGTACGACGACGCAGTGAGCGGTTCGGGCGGTGCGCTACTGGGCTGGGGTTTGCAAATGACCATACCTGAATTGGTGGCTACCTGGTACGCCGATGCCGACGGAGACACCTTTGGCGACCCGGCGAACAGTGCCGTGTTCAACTGCTCTCCGCCGTCCGGTTTTGTCCTTGACAACACCGATTGCAACGACGGCGACCCCGACGAGCACCCGGGCCAGGTTTGGTACACGGATGCCGACGGCGATGGCTATGGGGCTGCTTTGGTCGCGCAATGCGCCCGTCCGGCAGCCGGTTTTTTGCTCGCAGAACTCAACGGAACGGGCACGGACGATTGCGCAGACAACAATGCCGCCATCCACCCGGCGGCCACGGAAACCTGCGACGGCGTGGACAACGACTGCGACGGGCTGGTGGACTCGAACGACCCCGAATTTGTGGACAACACCCCTCCGGCCATCACATGTCCGAACGCGGCCATCGTGACCTGTTCGGCCAACGTGCCTGCCGTAAATCTCGCCGCCGTCACTGCTTCAGATGCCTGCAGCGTACCGGTCAAATCCCACGTCGGCGACGCAACCACCAACCAGACCTGCGCCCACCGCAAAACCATAACCCGTACCTACCGCGCCGCCGACGGCTCCGGCAACAGCGCAACCTGTTCGCAGGTCATCACCGTGTTCGATGAGGTGAAGCCCAATTTCACCGTGGTGCCAGCCAACGTGACCGTGCAGTGCCACAGCGTGCCCGCCCCGGGCACGGCCACGGCCACCGACGGCTGCGGCGGCACGGTAAGCGTTGTGTACAACGGCCAAACGGTGGTAGCGGGCAGTTGCTCGGACGCAAGCACGCTCACCCGCCAGTGGACGGCCACCGACTTGTGCGGAAATACCAAGACGGCCACCCAGCGCATCACCGTCATAGACACGCAAAAGCCAACTTTTGTGGCCGTGCCAACCAACGTGACGGTACAGTGCAACGCCGTGCCGGCACCTGCCGTGCTGACAGCCACGGACAATTGCGATGCCTCCGTGGCCGTGACCTACAACGGCCAAACCACTGCCGCCGGCTCTTGCCCGAACGCGTATGCGATCACGCGCACGTGGACGGCGGCCGACAACTGCGGCAACACCAAAACCGCCACGCAGCGCATCACGGTGGTGGACAACGGCAAACCGGCCTTCACGGCCTTCCCGGACGATGCGACCCTTTCCTGCTCCGATCAGGTGCCTGTGGTGGGCTTGCCCACCGCTTCCGATGCCTGTGGCGGTACGGTGACCATCGCCTACATGGGCCAGACGACGGCGAACAGCCAATGCGCGGGCACATACCAAATCCGCCGCACGTGGCGTGCCACCGATGCCTGCGGAAACAGCACGGCCTCCACTCAAACCATACAGGTGATAGACGAGGAGCCGCCGGTGTTCAACTTCGTGCCTGCGGGGGTTACTATCGAATGCGGCCAGCCGCTGCCGCCGCTGACAAACCCGACCGCCACGGATGCCTGTAGTTACGCCGCCGTCACCTTCCTCGGCCAAACGCCATCGGGCAACGACTGCGAGGTCGGTTACACCATCACCCGTACATGGCAGGCCGCCGATCTGTGTGGCAGCTCCACCACGGCGGTTCAAGTAATCACGTTGCAGGGTGTTAGCTACGCGCCACAGGAGCCTGAAAACCGCAGCGCCGTGGACCAACTCAAAACTCAAAATTCAAAACTCAAAACGGTCACCCTCCAGCCCAACCCGACCACCGACCGGGTGTGGGTAGACCTCAATGATTTTACGGGCGAGGCCCTGACCGTGGCCGTGTTCGATGAGGTGGGGCGTGTGGTTTGGGAGCAACGGTTGACTCCTGCGGACGAGCGGAGGTTCGTACTCAGCCTGCGCGAGGCGGGCGCTGCGGCGGGGGTTTACACCGTTAGCGTGCGCGGGGCGAGCGGGGTGGCGGCCCAAAGGGTCGTACTCGTGGAGTAGGTGTTGCGGAGTACTTGGGCGGTAGTTGATGCGCACGTTCGGCCACTCGTTGTCGGGTTTCGGCAAGCCGAACGTGGGCATTGAGATCAAGATGGGTGGGTGAGGGGCTGCGCTACCGCCGAGTCTCAGCTGCGCTTATCCAGAAACCCATCCGCTTTGCTTGTCATTCTGAAAGAATCCGTCCACGCCACGATGCAGGTCCCACGCGGTAGCCGCCGAAACGCTGTCGGATTCTTTCAGGGTGACAAACACAGCGCTGCATTTTGAGCCGCAACCGCTAACTTGCGCCCGAAATAGAAAAAACATGGAAGCCGTCGCAGCCAAACCAGTTGCCAAAAAGCAGAAGAGCCGGGAAATCCCCGAGGCGCTTGTTTACGAAATCGTGGACGGGAAGCCGGTTTATTACAAAGGCTACCGCGACGTGCTTTCCGGTAAAACCAACCTCGAATCGGCCATGAGTGAAAGTTCCCTCCAAGCCTGGCTCAAAGCACGCCTCTCGTTTTTGCTGTACTCCGCTCTGGAGGAACACGGCTATGATATCCTGACCGGCGAGTTGGGCCTACTCCTCGGAGAAGGCACCCAACGCGGTGCCGATGTTTCCGTGTACAAGAGCGCCGATCTCGTCCTCAGCGCCCATTATGCCACCCTGCCACCCGAATTGATCATCGAAATTGACGTTCAGGCGGATATGGAAGACCACAGCGAGATGGACTACATCCTGCGAAAAATAGACGATTATCTCCGTTTTGGCGTGAAAAAAGTGGTCTGGGTTTTCACGAGCAACCGAAAAATCATGATCGCCGCTCCCGGGCAGCCTTGGCTCACCGTAGACTGGAGCGCGGAGGTGGACCTGCTCGGCGGAGTCTCGATTTGTTTGGAAAATGTGTTGGCGGGGAAGACCGTGTCCCTAAAATGACCCGCCGCAGCCACGGCTTTTTCATTTTACAGTTTGAACAAATACCCAACGTTCATCCCCAGTGAATTTATCCCGGCATTCACCGTGGAAACTCCGGCAAGGTCGGTCAGTGCCAACTGGTAACGCATTTCGGCAAAAACATTGCCCAAGGTGCCGGTCGGAAACTGCACCCCCGCACCGAAATCGGCAAAAACCTGCGTTCGGTTGTAGTTTTTCAGGTCAATATCTGTGGTTGCAGGCCAACCCGGTTCCAGCAGGGATTTGTCCGCACTATACCAGGCACCGGTAATGACAGCCACCGTTGGCCCGGCCATAAAATAGATATTCTTCGAAGAAAAAGGCGTGATGTTAGCCAACAGGCTGCCGCTCCAATTCTGAAAACTCTGGTGCGCGGTGCCGTTAACATCATCCGTACCGCTGGACGACGTGAAGAAGACATCCAAGCTGTTGCGCCATATTTGGTACCCGGCCTCGGCCCGCAAGGCTATTACTGATCCGAGATGCCAATTCGCCACGGCTGCTGCACGATAACCCAAGGCTGGGTCGTAACCAAGATCAATATTAAGTGGTTTGATGTACCAGCGTGAAAAAGACATGTTCGCGCCAACAGAGGTGCCGACAGAAACTTGGCCGTTGGCCGAAAATGCAAGGCAGAATGCCAGTGCGACAAGCAGAAAGAGACGGGTTACCATGAGAATACGGGTTTTGTGAAAAATTGGAAAGTCGGACAACATGGCGCAGGGCCATTCACATCGGTTGCCCGACCACAAAACACACCGCCGCTTTCGGCGTTTTCCCCAAAAAATCACCATCCATGTTCTTTCAATCCAACATTTCCCGCATCCCCACCGCCCAACGCCCAAAACAGCCCCCTTTTTTGCTGGTCCTCAGTTTTTGCCTGTTGTCCCAACCTGTTTTTTCGCAACGCTATACCACCGCCGAGAGCACCGCGCCCAAGGCCCGGGCCGCCTACCTCGACGGGCGCACATACCTGCGCCAGAGCGACGCGCCGCGTGCGCTGCGGGCGTTTGAAAAAGCCATCGGCGAAGACTCCATTTTCATTGAGGCGCACCTCGCCTGGGCAGAAGTCCATTTCGACAACGACCACTGGGACGATGCTGCTCGCGGCTACGAGGCCGTGCTGCGCCTGAATCCGGGCTTCCACCCGTCCGTGCCATTCAACCTCGCCCTGTGCAAGTGGCGGCAGGACAAATTCATGGAAGCCTACGCCGCCATTGATGCCTTTTTGCAGTCGGGCGTGAAAAATGCCGACATGCTGTACCGAGCCAAACGGCTGGCCGAGAACTGCTTGTTTGCCGCCGAGGCGGTCAAAAATCCCGTGCCGTTCGCGCCCTGGTCGGTCGGCCTCGGCGTGAATAGCCCCAACGACGAGTACCTGCCAGCCCTCACCGCCGACGGCAGCACCATGATCTTCACTCGCCGCGACGGCTACGACGAAAATTTCTACACCAGCGCCCGGCAACCCGACGGCTCCTGGGGCGATGCAACATACCTCAGGGGTGTGAACACTTCCCAAAATGAAGGCGCTCAAGCCATCAATGCCGACGGTGTATGGATCGTGTTCACCGCGTGCAACCGCCAGAACGACGGCTCGCAGGGCAGTTGCGACCTGTACTGGTCGCAGCACAAGGACGGTGCCTGGACCAAGCCCGTGCCGTTCAGCAGTGCCGTCAACTCGCCCCATTGGGACGCACAACCTGCGATCAGCCCCGACAGCAAGATGCTGTTTTTCAGCAGCACTCGACCCGGCGGCAGGGGGGGCAAAGACCTGTGGTACACAACCCGCCTGCCCAACAGCCGCTGGAGCGAACCGCAAAACCTCGGCCCGGAAATCAACACTCCTGGCGACGAGCAAACGCCTTTCCTTCACCCCGACGGCCAGACGCTGTATTTCACCTCCAACGGCCTGCCAGGCATGGGCGAAAACGACCTGTACTTCGTAAGGCGCAACCCCGACAGCACTTGGGGCAAGCCCCAAAACCTCGGCTATCCCATCAACACCAAGGCCAACGAGGGCACCCTGACCGTAAGCCTCGACGGTAAGACGGCCTATTTTGGTGCCAACCCGCCCGAAAGCGCGGGCGGCATTGACATTTACGCCTTCGATCTGCCTGCACATGCACGCCCGCAACCCGTCACCTACGCCAAAGCCCGCGTGACCGATGCCACTACCGGTAATGCATTGGTGGCCCAAATCGAGTTCACCGACCTGAAGACCGGGCAGCCGTTCGTGTCGGCCCGCACCCGTGCCGACGGCACGTTCGTGGTTTGTTTGCCGGCAGGCAAAGACTACGGGTTGAACGTGTCCAAAACAGGCTACTTGTTTCACTCCGAAAACTTCAACCTGGTCGGCACCGCTTCGTTCGACAAGCCGTTTTTGTTGGAAATCCCGCTTCAACCCATCACCGCCCCTGCCGATGAACCGGATGCCCGGCCTGTGACGGCCGCGCCCGTGGTGTTGCGAAACGTGTTTTTCGAAACCGGGTCGGCAGCGCTGCTGCCAGCCTCCACCTCCGAACTGGATCGGTTGGCCACTTTGCTGCGCGAAACCCCCGCCCTGCGCATCGAAATCGGCGGGCACACCGACAACGTGGGCGACGACGCGAGCAATCAAGCCCTGTCGGAAAACCGCGCCAAAGCCGTTTACGACTACCTCGCTCGAACCGGAATACCCGTCGAGCGCCTGCGCTTCCAAGGCTATGGCAAGACCAAGCCTGTCGAGTCAAACGACACACCCGACGGCCGCTCCCGCAACCGACGGACCGATTTTGTAATGTGGTAGGTTGGCTGCTGGCTGTTGGCTTCCGAATAAGAGCGTACCCGCTTTTGTTTGGTATCGCGCTCGGAAGCCAAAAGCCAACAGCCAACGACCAACAGCAAAAAAAATTAACCAGTTTTCGGTGCCCCGACCTACCTTTACCCGAACGTTCATTTGGTCTAATAATCACGCACTTATGGAAACAACCAATTCTGCTCAAGCCAGCCAACAAGAGGCTCCCCAAAAAGGAAACATCTTACGTAGAGCACTGGGCTTTATGCGGCCATCAAAGCGACAGCCCGGCGAAAAAGAAAACAAACGAAATCCGTGGCCGATCCTGCTCTTGGCTTTGGCCCTGCTCTTGATCGCTGGCTACTGGCTCCTCAAGGGTGGCGACCGTACACACGAGACCAAGTACGCCTTCGCGTCAAGCCATCAGTTTGCCAACCCTATCATCTTTTTCGATGGCCAAGGGTTACGTTTCGAGGTCGTGAAGACCGACCGGCGCATGCTCAAACTCGAAGCGCCCATCGTTGCGCTCACCAAACCCAAGACGCTGATCGTGGAAGACGGCGAATTGGACTTCATCGGCACCGTGAAAAAAGGTGAGGCTTTCATCCCGCTCGAGCTCTTTCAGATACACAACGCCCGCGAGGGCAGACCGACCTCGCCCGTCACCGACTGCAAAACCTACCTCAATGTCGTTTCCGATCTGGACACAATACTCGTTCTCATTGACCGCAAGCATATCTTGAAAGGGGCCAAGGTTGGGCCGAATCGGTACGTGATCAATTTCTGCGAAACCACCCGTGAGCACGAGTTTCAGATACTTAGCCCGAGCAGCAGGAGAGGCCCGAACGGCGAACCTGTCTTGTTTGCCACCACCGGAAAAAACGGTGCCAAGCCGTCTAATTCAATCCGTTTTCGGATTCAAAACCCCGGCGAGACCGTCCAAACCGGCATCGGCGCGCAAAATTACTCAGGCGGCCAATCGCCCACCCCGACTACCGAAACTGCTGGTACCGATGGAACCGAAGACGACAAAAAAACTGCCGTCACCAAGGTTGTTTTCTCCACACCGCGCAGGATGCAGTCGCCGTGGGTTTTTCTCAACAACAACCGCGTGGCCAAATTCGAGCAAAACGCCACGGGCACACAGGTCATCTTTTGGGTAAAGCAAAACGGCCAGGCCGTGAATGTGCGCGTTGGCGACAGCAACTGCGAGTGCCAGGGCAGCGGCCGCGCCCTCAACTCCGTCTTGGAACTGCCCGGCTACTGCGAATGCCGCGACGTGCAGGTGACCGTCAATCTTGACAAGGGCCTCGACCGATTCCGCAACAAAGTTCGGATTTACATTGACGGCCAACTTACCGACATCGCTCTTCCGCCAGCTCCGCAGCCTTTGGTCTTTTCTGTGCGTAAGACCGGACGCAACCAGTTCGTAGAACTCAAACTCGCCCTGCCCGACGACTCGGGCCGTCCGGGTCTGTTCGATGTGTGCGATTTTACCATACCGACCGAGCTCACCACGGTCAACATCACACCGCCGTGCTTCTGCGAAGGCTGCCCGGCAAACGTGAAAATATCTGGGTGAACGGGTAGAGCATCCCCAAACACCTCATTCCATTCGGGCCTATCATTAACCCCCGTTTTTGTATGCCGATACGTCTTCTCGCCGTTGTTTGTTGGTGCGCCGCCCTACGCGTGGGTGCGCAAGACCTCCATTTTTCGCAGTTTTACCACAACCCCATGCACGCAAGCCCGGCATTGACCGGAGCCTTCGGCGGCGATTTGCGAGCTATGGGCCTGTACCGCAGCCAATGGACAAGCGTCCCGGTGTCGTACAGTACGTTTGCCCTGGGAGCCGACAAGAAAGTGCTGGCCAACCAAAATTTCACCGTGGCCGCAGGCTTGCTCGTGCAGCACGATAAGGCGGGCGATGCTGGTCTGTCGTGGACGCAGGTGGGTTTTTCGGGCAGCGTGGTGCGGGCGCTGAACGCGCTGCATTCCGTGTCGGTCGGTATCGGGGCGGGCCTTGCCCAGCGCAGCTTTGATATTTCCGGCCTGAAGTTCGGGCGGCAGTGGTCGGGCGACGTGTACGATGCTTCGCTGCCGACCAACGAGTCGTTCGATCAGTCGTCGGGCATGCTGCCCACATTGTCGGCTGGCCTTGGCTGGCAGATGGCTTTGCCCGATATGCGCACCGGAGCCGTTGTGGGCATCGGTGCATTCCACCTCAACCAGCCCCAAGTCGGGTTTCGCGACGACAACCGCGAGTCGCTGCCCATGCGATTTGCGGCCACAGCAAGTTCTACCGTGCTACTTAGCCCAAATTTTGACCTCGTCGTTTTCGCCGAGGCATGGCAAATGGGCACTGCCCGCGAGACGCTGGCGGGCGGTGGTACTCGCATGTGGCTGGACCCCGGCGAGCGCGCCGTCCGCCTGACTATGGCGGTGCGCATGGGCGATGCTGTTATTCCGGCGGTGCAGTACGAATTCGGCGACTGGACGGTGGGCCTCAGTTACGACTGGAACACCTCCCATTTCGAGACGGCCACGAACGGCCGTGGTGGTTTTGAATTGGCCGTTCTGTACCGGTCTCTGCCCGTGCCGCCCCCGAAGACCTTCAAATCGTGCCCAATTTTTTGAGGGGCCGCCCAACCTTTTTATGCAATCAATTTACTGGAAATCTTTCCCAATTTGGAAAACCACGGCTTGCCGCTTGTTTCCGCTGATCGCGGTGTTTTTATTAGGCGCGGCCTTGCCGGATACGTCGGGCCAGTCGCGCCGGGCGTACCTGCGTGCAGGCGACGAGGCTTTTGAGCAAAAAAACTACGGCGTTGCGTTGCAAAATTATTTGGTGGCCTTGGAGCGCAAGCCCGAAGACGCGGAGGCGATGTGGAAAAGCGCCGAAAGCGCCCGCCTGATCCATTCGTATTCCCTCGCGGAAAAAATGTACCTGAATGCACAGGCGTTGAGCGACGACAAATCCCCGCTGCCTCTGCTGCCGTTTCGCCTCGGCGAAACGATACGCAGCCAAGGGCGGTATGCCGAAGCGGCGGAGCAGTTTGAGCGGTTTTTGGCCGAACAACCTGGCTCCGAACTGGCCGATCAGGCACGCGCGAACGCCGCTGCCTGCCGTTGGGCGCAGCAGCAACCGCCCCCCCCCGGCATCGAGGTGACCAACGCGGGCAAAGGTGTGAACAGCCCGTTCAGCGACTTTGCACCGTTTATTTCCGGTGATACGCTGTTTTTTTCCTCCTACCGGTTCGACAAACGCGTAGCCAAGGGCGAGGCCAAAACCAAACTGACCAAGGTCATGCTTTCGATCAACGACGGCCGCGCGCGCGAGACCACGCGAGCGTTTCCGAATGTGGACTCTGTACACGTGGCGCACACGGCGTTTTTTGCCGGAGGCAAATTTCTTTTCATGACGCTGTGCAAAAACCTGAACGCCTCGGATATCCGCTGCGAGCTCTGGCTGGCCGTGCAGGACATCCGAAGCCGCTGGGGAGCACCCATTCGGCTACCCGCACCCGTCAACCTGCCCGGCTACACGACCACACACCCGGCGGTATCGCTTGATGCGGTGAGCCAGCAAATGACCCTGTGGTTTGCGAGCGACCGGCCCGGCGGAAAGGGCGGCCTTGACCTGTGGGCTATGCCTTTGGATACCAATTGGTTTTGCCCCTGTAATGTACCTGTGGACAGTCGTAAGCCCTCCCGCCTCCCTCCGTTTAAGGATGAACCGACCAATGCGGAGCAAGTGAACACCCCCGGCAACGATGCCACACCGTTTTTCCACGAACCGACACAAACGCTCTACTTTAGTTCCGATGGCCGGGAAGGCTTTGGTGGCTACGATATTTTTCACTCCAAAATGACGGGCAACGCGCTCAGCACCCCTGAAAACGCTGGCCCCGAAATCAACACGAGCTACAACGATCTGTATTTCACCCTGCGCCCCGACGGCAAGAGCGGCTATCTGAGCAGCAACCGCCCCGGCGCCCAGTATCTCGACGAGGCCAACAAGGCCTGCTGCAACGATATTTTCCGCGTGCGGTTCCCCGAACCCCCGCCCCCGCCGAC
>JBEBHD010000274.1:0-6731 GCA_040080915.1 Saprospiraceae bacterium | reverse complement strand
GGTTCGTTGTGCAACCTCCAACCGAGAGCGTTCAAAAAAGTGTGTCACCACCGCATTTGCCGAGACCAAGACCCGCGCACGGCTTTTCAAGAAAGTATTCAACAGCTTTGACACAGTTTTTTGAACAGTCGCCCAACCCTCTAACCCTCTAACCTATTTCCGACCATGAAAAGGTATTGGTTGTTTTTGTTACTTGTCATTGGAATCATTGCTCCCAGCGCCGTTTTTACCCCAGCATTCCCGCCCGAAAAAAAGCGCTACTCGATCGTCAAACCGAGTCGTTTGTACTTGAGGGGCACGACCAATGTGAACAAGTTCACCTGTGAGTGCGAAGATCAGTTCGTTCTTCAGGAATTGGAGATAACGGATGACACGGATGCGGGAGCGCGGTTTAAGAATGCCCGATTGAGCATGATGACCCGAAAGTTCAACTGCCGCAACGGGAAAATAGACCGGGATATGCAAAAAGCGCTGAAGGCTGAGGAGTACCCGAAGATCGAAATTGAACTGCTGGAAACCCGCCAAAAAACCGAAGGCCTGCAAAACCCGGAATCCGATTGGTTCGACATAGAGGCTAAAGTCAATGTGACGATCACAGGTGTTACCAAGGAAAAGCAGATCAAGGCAAAAGCCAAGAAGCTGAGTACCGGTCAATTCGCTTTAAAAGGCTCCGAGGCGCTCAATATGTCCGAGTTCAGCATCGTACCGCCTACGGCCATGTTCGGCCTTATCAAAGTCAATGACCAAATTACATTTCACTTTGACCTGACCATTCAACTCGATTGATTCATTATGCAAAAATTCTTTATCAAAGGCATCGTCGCAGGTGCGATCCTGCTCGCCATCAGTTATGTTTCCCTCCTGTTTTTGGTCAACTTCCTGCCCGATCTGGCGGAGGAATACTACAACCCGGTATTCGATATGGAGGGCAACAAAGTCTTCCTTTATTTTTTGCACCCGTTCATTCTGAGCTTTGCTCTGGCGTGGTTTTGGCGGCGTTTCAAATCGTTGTTTCACGGCCCGTTTTGGTGGCGCGGCATGGAAATGGGCCTGCTTTATGGCCTTATCGCCACCCTGCCTTCCATGTGGATCACATTCAGCGCCATGGCTGTGCCGCTGCCTTTGGTACTTACGTGGTTGCTGTACGGTGTGTTTCAGGCCGTGATCGTGGGCATCTCGTATGCCAAGATCAGCCCGTAAGCCCGTTCGGGTACATGCCTGCCAAGGCCGCCTGCACAGTACCCTTGTCCGCCGGGTAGGTCACACCGTACCATTGGCTGTCGCACGTCTTCACGCGAACACGCACTTTCCCTGTGTGTAGCAGGTTGTTGACCACCGTCGGGATGTAGAACTCGGCCTTCGGGCGCTCCAGGTTGTCGTGTACGAAAGCCCGAAACTGGCTGTCCAATTCTGGAAAAATACCGGGGTGAAAGCCCCAAAAATTCATGGAAACGGGTGTGTCGTCCGCCAAAAGGTGCTGGCTACCTGACTCGTCTGCGAAACAAATACCCTGCGGGAAACGGGTAATCTTGGTGCGCTCGGTCACCTCGTCGAGGAAGCCGTCGGGGCCGACACTGCACACGCCACGCGACACGGCTCCGTTTTCCGAAAGTGTGTTGCCCAGTTGGTAGGCCACCATGCCGTAACGATCCGGAGCACACTCGTTTCGCAAAAAATCAGCCATGCCCTGAAAGGCATCGGCACCATAAAAATCATCGGCATTGATCGCTGCAAACGGCTCGGACACGTTGTCCCGGGCCACGAGAATGGCGTGACCAGTGCCCCAAGGTTTTTCGCGGTATGGTACCTGCGGCAGCCAATCCAGAGCGGCGTCCATTTCCTGAAAAGCGTATTCCACGGGAATCTGCTGCTCAATCTTGTGCCCCAAACGGGAGCGAAATTCGTCCTCAATATCCTTGCGGATCACGAACACGACTTTTCCGAATCCGGCATCTCGGGCATCTTTTATCGAAAATTCAAGGATGGCTTCGCCTTTCGGGCCAATGCCATCCACTTGTTTGAGGCCGCCATACCGGGAGCCGATTCCGGCGGCAAGTACGAGTAGTGTGGGTTGCATGGTGCAAAGGTAGTTTTATAGGTAATATGCCAACACCTTACCAGCGAACCATTCTGCCCACAGCCCGGTCCGTATCTGTTTCCACCGAATAGAATAGCATACCCCGGCCAGAGCCTAGACCATCGGCAAGCACGGTATTTTTGCCAGCAGGACAGGCCTGCGTTTTTTCCCAAAGCAAGCGCCCGGTAGTGTCCCATATCCGCAGCGTCGCCTTTTTTGCCTGCGGCAAATAAAAACCGATACGGGTGGATTCTGCGAACGGGTTGGGCTGGTTTTGGAACAGTTCAAATCCGACCGGCTCCTCGGCTCCATCGGAGCCAAAACGCAAAGCCAAGGCCAGCGATTCCAGGGTTTCCGTGTACGCCTCGCTGTGGGCGATCCGGTCGGAAAGCCGCAGCATATTACGCACACGGCCCGCTTGCTGCGCCCTAAAACGCAGGCCAAATGCCGCAACTCCGCCCCGTTCCCAACTCATCGCCAGGCTGCTTTCGGCATTAAAAATGGCAAAATGCTCCTTATCCAGCCCCTCTCCCGGCAATACTTCCAGCACTTCCAAGCCCGGAAAATTGAGCGAGAACTGCATGCCTGCCACCGATTTTTCAGCCCGGAAAAACAAGTCAAACACTTCTCCTCTGGCCACTGTGCGATCGTTAACCTCAATTGTCAGCACGGTCCGGTCACTGCGGTCGTCGGTGTTTTGGTTGCTAAACGAAGGGTTGGCGTTACCGTTCACGTCGCCCAATTTGAAACCGATGAAATCGTGTACGGTCGGGCCGGGCGGCGCGTCGTTCACCGTTATTTTTTCCGAAAAACCGCCCGAAAACGGATTCGCCGGATTGGAGAAAACGTGCCCTGAGGGCAAAAAACGCCAGGAGGGCAGATTGGGAAGTTGGGAGTAAATGCCGAGAATCAACTTGCGAAACTCCACGATGTCGAACGTCGTCACGGTGTTCGACTTGTTCGCGTCGGCGGCCAGCGTCCGGTACGGCGAGGGAATGGCCTCGATTCCCAGCACGTGTTTGTTGATCAGCAGCAGGTCGAACGTAGACACGCCGTTCAGGGGGTTGATGTCGTGAAACGGGCTGATCGTGTAGGTAGCCCCTGCCGACACGTCGAACGCGTACGCACCCTGGCCATCTGTCAGGGCAAAATTAGTAAACGGCGGCAGGCTGGGGTGCGTTCCGCTGATCTCGACGGCCACGTTCGCAATGCCCGCGCCCGTTTCGGTGCGGATGTGCCCGCTCACCGTCAGCGCCGTCGGCGAGCAGGTTCCATCGGGGTCTTCTACACGGAACGCGTACGCGCAGGTGGTTTCGTTTCCGCAGCCGTCGTACACCGTCCACTGGATGCTGTGGTCGCCCAAGGGTAATTGCATCGGCACGTCCGTGGTAGGTGAGGCAGCAGATTCCCAGACGAGGCGAACGACGAGGTCGTGCCCCACGGTGTCGGCCCGGAGCGCAAACTGGTACTTGTCGTTCTGGTTCACCGGGCGTTTGTCGTACTCGCGGGCCAAGCCACTGCCGCCCGTATTGTTGTACAAAACTGCACCAGGCGAAGGCAGGTCGGTGCTGTTGACGAGGGTTTCCGGGGAGCCGTTGCCGTCCAAATCGAGGGCAAGTTGGTAGTCCACGCCCACGCGAGGGCCGTAACAAGCATCGCTAACGGTCAGGCGCAAGTCGGTAGCTCCTTCGCAGAGGTCTTGGTCGGCAGCTCCAGGCGTAGCAGAAAAGTTGGCGTTCCACAAAAACAGGTCGTTGGCGCTAAGGTCGGTAAATACCGGTTCGGTAGCCGGGCAGCTGGCAACAGGCATTTCAAGGTCAATTATGCGGATGATCTGTTTGTATGTATAGCCGTTTGTGTTCGCCGACCAGAAGGTGCCGAAGTTGGTGGGCTGGGAGTTATTGGGCGCTATTTTGGCCACCGTCGGTGCCCAAGGCCCTGTAGTTCCCGGCATCGAAACCACCGGACCAGGCAGGTTGTCAGCGTGCGTGGGCACGGCATTTGGATTGGGATTGGGCACGGCCACCAACGCCTTCGTGGAATCATAGGCACAGCCATTATAAATTTTCCAGGTTCGCTCGATACGGATACACGCGTCGGGTGCGCCATATTGGGCCGTTTCCGTGAACGTGACCTTCATTTTTTCGCACTTTTCTCCGAAAAACACAGGCTGGCCGTAGCTGTTTCCGGTCGTGTCGCACTGCACGACGGACACGTCGTCGGGGAAACGGACGAAGTAGTGTTGCATGTTTTGCACCACGATCTTGTGGGCACACTGGCCACTATTACCCCCGGCATCGAAGACCCGGAATGTCCGCGTGATGGTGCCCCGTTGGCACACGGTGTCGAACTGGGCGTAGTTGGTCAGTACGGCCACCGAGTCTACTACGCAAGTGATGTTCGCGGTGCCGTATGCGGCCAGCGTAGGGTCGAAGTTTTCACAAGTGGTTACGGTATCGAGCGGGGCCGTGCAGCGCGGATTATTGATGTCCAATACCAGCACTGGCGCTACACATTCGCTGTATCGGCCCGCAGCCAGGCTGTCAGGCACGGCACCCGGCTGCATGGGCACGTCGTACACCCGCAGCAGCACCTCCACTGTATCGCCCCGGTCGGAACAGCACAGGTTGATAAAATCGCCAAGCGGGTTTCCGAGGGTATCGCAGGAGCCAGTCTCTATTCGCCGCACCTTGAAGTTCGTTTGGGCGCATTCATCCGTCGAGCCTTCGTCGAATAGGCCCGCTGGCAGGGTAGCCACACCGAGGTCGTCGAGAAAAGCCGTGAGGAACGTGTCGCAACGGGCTTCAGGTGGCAGGCTGTCCCACACGATCAGGCTGATCTCGCAGGTGCCAGTATTGCCGCAAGCATCGCTGGCCACCAAGAAAATACTGATCGTGCCCACCGGGAAACTCGGTGCCAGCCCGAACACGGCGAGGGTATCGGGGTTGGAAAAGTTGTTTCCGGGAAAATTGCTCAGCACGGCCACCAAACTGTCTTCGTGGCCATTTATCGTCCAATAAGCCGTCGCGCTCAACACCTGCGAACAGGCATCAGCGACGAAAATGTCGGGCAGGTTGACAGGCCCCTCGCAACCTGGGCCGTTGATGACTACCACGGTGTCGAACGGACACATCAGGGTCGGTTCGGTATCCTCCAGCACCTCCACGATTTGCTCACCTATGGACGGGACGGCCAGCGAGTCGGGCAAACAGCCGTTCGATATGTACCAAAGGCGGTTGATCAAGCGGCTGGCACCGCAATTGACCTGCTCGCTATCCGTGTATTTTACCGAAATACCGCAAGCCGTGGTATCAGTGACCGGGTATTGTTGTCCGTTCACTTCAATGAAAGGCCAGCCCGTCACGCCCGGCAGCGGGGGCGGCGAGCACCCCCAGGTGCCGTCCAGCGGAAACAGCACGGCATCTGCCGAGCGCTCGCGCACAATGGTTTGCACACACGTACTCACGTTGTTGGACGCGTCCAATGCCGTCCAAAAGCGCGTGACGATACCCGCCGTACCGATGGAATCGCAAGGATAATCCGCGCGCACGTCCACAAAATTCAGATCAATATCGTTGGAGCAGTTTTCCGAATACTGGGGCAGGGCTTCCCAAATGAACAGGCTGTCGTTCAAAAAGTACGGGTTGAGGTGTTCAGGCGGCAGCACGCAGGGCACTGTCACCGTTGGGCAAATCAGTTCGGGCGGCAGCGTGTCTAAGACGCGAATGGCTCCGGTGCAAGTTTTGCTGCCGAGCAGGTCGGTCACACGGTAGGCGTATGTTTTTCCGAGATCGGTTTCTTCAAAAAAAGCGGCGCTCCAAGGGCCGTTGCCGAAGGGTGCCTCCTTGTCGGCCTCCACGAGCAAATTCAGAGAACAGCCGAAAGTCCCAAGCAGCAGTTCGGACGGCTGTGGCACCACGAGGCAAAATTCTCCGAGGTAAGCCTTGAACGTGTCACGACACATTAGAGCCGAGGTGTCTGTCAGCACGAGGATGGTGAATGAGCAGTCGGCCGTGTTGCCCACCGAGTCGGAGGCAACAAACACATTCATTGTTGCCCCTACCGGAAACGGCTCGCCAGAAGCAAAGCCCGACCACTGCGTCGGTACGATGGTCATGGTGTCGTCCAAGGCGGTTACGACATAAGTCACGACTGTATCGCAGGTGCCAGCGGGCAAGAGGATCGTATCGTTGGGTGGACAGGTGATGAGGGGCGGTATGGTATCGGTGAGTGCGGCAGAGGGTATTATCAAGCGCGGAGCCAGTATATTCCCGTTGGCGAGAGCGGAGAGACAAAGAAAAAAGGCGAAGGCGATAAATCGGTTCATAGCATGAGAAATTGGCGATTGGCGGTTCAACCAGCTATGCGAAAACTGGGCCATATTTGCGCAAATGGCTATCAGTAATGACCTCAATTTTTATTTGTGCAAGGCCTTCGGCCTAATATTTTGATTAGCCCAAATCCGATGTGTATCTGACATATCCGAGTAGAGCCACGGCGTAGCCTCCTATCAAGAGGTATTCAGCCTCATTTTCGGACAGTAACCGTAAAAAATCGTAACTATTTAGCACCTGTTCCGGCGAACCATTTTTAACCACAGATTTTCACAGATTCACACAGATTTTTTAAACGGAAAGGGGAAATCTGTGTGAAT
>JBEBHD010000053.1:0-24142 GCA_040080915.1 Saprospiraceae bacterium | reverse complement strand
CGAATTTTGTTTCAGGCAAGGCGAAATTTGCAGCCGTAGCCGGGTGCCTACGGCGAAAATTTCAACGCAGCATGAAGCAAAATTCGGCGCTTGCAGCCCGGCGACTGAAATTTAAACACGCTCTAAGGCCCGCTTGTGGTGGCACTATACGCAAAAAGATGCACCACAGATTCACACAGATTCACACAGATTTTTTCCCTGCCCATTTAAAATCTGTGTGAATCTGTGTGAATCTGTGGTGAAAAACTGTGCGGTTAGGGCCGTCTCATACTGGTGTTAAAAAGTTGCGAAAAGTTTAGAAATAGCCTGCTTTCCCCAAAACCAATACCGCCATACTCCGCAAATCATCCACCAGAACCGTTTTAAACGGCTCCAGTAAACGCAATTCGTGCTTCTGGAGCATGGATTCCAGTAGTGCCCGAGTTAGCAGGAAGCGGTTGTTGCCGTCGGGCATACGGAAACGGCCATTGCCGAGGGGGATCATTTTTTTTGTCAGGCCGACATCGGAGGCCACGCGGATGAACAGTGATCCGCCGGGTTTCAACACCCGAACCAGTTCGCTGAACATTTGTCCGAAATGCACCTCATTTTCGGCAAAATGTAGGACGGCGTTGCAAATGATGTGTTCGAAAAACGCATCCGGGAACGGCATAGACTCCACCGTGGCCACCTGAAACCGATCGGATGATACGGTCGGGTAGTTTTGCCGCAAAGCCGCCACCGCCTCCGGGTCGCGGTCGGTACCGTACACGACAAAGGCTTGCTGTGCAAACCAGTGCAGGTTGCGGCCCGTGCCAGCTCCGGCATCGAGAATGGTTTGAGGTGGAGCGTAGCGGTTTTTCAGGATTTGGTCGAGGAGGTAGATATCTGTATTGCCGAGATGGGTGAGAGGAAGCATGTGGTGTTTTTTGAGGGCGAAAAGTACGGCAAAAGGGCATACCCCCCGTTATGGTTTCGTCACCACCCACCGCCGCACATACTCCTCTTTACTGCCCTTCACCTGCACACGCACCCAGTACAACCCACTGCCGAAGCTGCTTAAATCCAGCTGTTCAATAGATTTTACCTTGATTCCTTTATTGCTTCGGGAGCAGCACCCACAGGCGGCCGAAGCCGTTGATCTTGCAGGCTTCCTGCAGGCCTTTTTTGCCAATACCGCTGTACAGGTCCAAACGCTTGGTGGTCAGGATGGCACCACCGCGGTCTTGAGCGAATAGGATGCGGTAGGTATGGCCTTTCAGTTTGCCGGAGGGATCCACGTCGGGCAGTTCAGCCAGCAGCGTGGCACCGATCGGGATGAAACGGGGGTCAACAGCCACGGAATAACCGGCGGTGAGCGGGAAGAACCCGGCGCCGATCACGTCCTCGTCGCTCATTTTTTGGAAAAAAACGTACTTGCCGCCAGCGCCTTTTACGGAGCCGCCGAAGCCAAAATGTTCGCGGCTGCCGTCTTGGTACTCCACCCAGCAGGAGCCTTGTAACTGGGCGTTGGCTACCTCGCGCTTCGAGCGCACCCAAGCCAATTCGAGGCTTTTGCCGTTCAATGCACCGGCTTCGATGGAAGAGGGGGAGGGCACGTGATCTTTTGGGCGGCGGAGCAAGGGCACGGAATACTGCGCCGTGCGGGTGCGGCTTCCCGAGATGATGGGGGTGTAATAGCCCGTGATCCGCACGTTGTCTTTGTTGAGGTCGGTCTTTACCTTGTAAAAATCGAACCGGTCAAGCAGCGCCTCGGGCTGAAGTACCTGACAGTCTTGGAGCAGTTCCACGGTACGCAGCATTTCTGCCTTGCTAATGCCTTTGACGGGGTATTCTTTGGTCTCTGTGCGACGCAGGAAATTGGCCTGCTCGTAAAGTGCCTCCAGCATCGGAACGTCGAAGGGCAGGTACGGCAGGGTATCGGGCGTGGTGAAGTGCAGAACGGCGGGGTGTACCTGACGCTTGAGGATCAGGGGTTTTTCGCGCGAGGGGGGAGCCATCAGGGCCAAGCGGGCCGAAGCGGACGTGTTGAACTCAGCAGCCGTGACAATATCGGCTTTGGAGGCTTGGGCGGGGGTTATTGAGGCCTTGCCCCAGTCCAGAGTCAGAAGAAACGGAGCGAGCAACAAACAGATGAAAAGGGATGCTTTGTTTACCATGACGATTAATCGAGTTTGGATTTTTGCCGAGTTGTTTTTTGATATCTTCTCGTGTTTTTAACCACGATCTCAACTTCGGCTGCCGCACTCATTGACTAAAAAGTGAACAAATGTATGCCGGAATTAACCGGTTTTGCTTGCTATTTATTTTGGTTTTGCATTACGTTAACAGCAAAGGGGTTAATTATCAATGCTTTGTATTTTTGTACTTTTGGGCTTTGGGAGGCTCGTAGGCGGCTTATTTGACCAATTTTCCGGTTCGCAACCATTCGTTTGTTTTCAGGAGGGCGGCCATGGAAAGTGCGTCCGTGATTTCGCCGTCCAGCACCATGCGCACCGCCTCTTCCAACCGAACTTTCCGTATCCGCAGTTGCTCCGTCTCTTCTGGTTGCGCCTCGCCGTACACGAGGTCTTGCGCCACAAAAGCCACACCCAGTTCATCGGTCACGGAATTTGACAGGTGCATCTCCAACAACCGTACCCACTTTTGGGCACTGATGCCGGTTTCTTCGAGCAGTTCGCGTTGGGCCGATTCGAGGGGCGTAATGCCGAGCGGGCCGCCACCTTCCGGGATTTCCCAACTGTACCGCCCCAAGGTGTACCGGAATTGTCCCACCAACCAGGTGCATCCGTTTTCGTCCAAGGGCACAATACCAATCGCCAGGTTTTTGAAATGAACTACTCCGTAAATCCCTGCACCGCCTGCTGGATTGACGACCTCTCGGTGCGTCACTTCGATCCACGGATTGTCATACACTCGACATATAGAATTCGTAATCCATGGATTCGTTTCCGCTTTAGTATCCTCGATTTGACGTTCGGTTTCGTTTTTCATGTTTTTGTCGAAACTTCTACCCTGGTTGTTTGATAGCTTGACATTAGCACGACAATTAACTCATTTGCAAAGCGGTCATCTTCGTCCCCCCGAAGTACATAATCAACTCTCTCCCCGTTTTCTCCCGCTTTTCCGAACCATTTTTTTGCCTTGAGGCTGTGCGCGGCCTCGTTCCTCTCGTTCCAAACGCATCCTGTCCAGCGCTGATGTGCTGTGGTAAAGATTGCGTTCATGGTATGTACAACGGGAAAAGCCAAGAAGTAAATTTTAACGCTGAGGGCTGGCACCCTTGAAACCGCGAAAACAAGTTATATAGGTGTGGACGCGGCTACATGATTAAGGTCGAGAAGAAGAAAAGAAGGGTACCCAATTCTGACCTGTAAGATTAGCGATAAAAGCAATGCAAGTCCTTTTCCCAAAATCGGGCCAGTTTTTTCGGCCAGTATTTTTTTAAGAATTCGTTTACATTTTTTTAATCGCAGCAACACCTCCCCGTACTTTTTTTTCGAGAAAGCTAAAACTACTTGGCGTATGCTGAACATTAACCGATCCTACATTCTGTCCGGGCTTTACCTCCTCCTCCTTCTTCCTGCCATGTTGCGTGCGCAATTGACAGTCATCGTCAATTCCATACCCGCCAACACGCCCTCTAATGCCTCGATTTACATTTCGGGCACGTTCAACAACTGGAACCCCGGTTACACCAATTGTAAATTGACAGCACAGCCCAACGGCAAGTACGCCGTCACGCTCACACCGCCGGTAGGCCCAGTGCGCTTTAAGTTTACACGCGGTACCTGGGCCAGCGTGGAAGGAAATGCCGTTGGCGGATTTCAACCCGACCACGTAGTCACCTATACCGGCTATCCGCAAACGATAGAAACCTCTATCCTCTCTTGGGAAGATATGCCCCTCACTACCAATCCCGGCAAAGGAACTGTGGTGGTGGTGAGCAACAATTTTTTCATTCCACAACTGAACCGGTCCCGTCGCATTTGGGTCTATCTGCCCCCGGACTATGCTACTACGACAAAAAAGTACCCCGTCTTGTACATGCAGGACGGACAAAACCTCTTCGATGCCGCCTCCAGCACATCGGGCGAATGGGAAGTGGATGAATCCATGGATGAGCTTTTTGCCGAAGGCGACTACGGCTGCATCGTGGTGGGCATTGACAATGGCGGCGTACACCGTACCGACGAGTACTCGCCGTGGGCCAACCCGACATTTGGCGGCGGCGGCCAGGGCGGCTCGTACATGGGTTTTATCGTCAATACACTCAAAGCCTACGTTGATACTAACTTCCGCACTATGCCTGACCGGGAGCATACCGCCATCATGGGCAGCAGCATGGGCGGGCTTATTTCCATGTACGGCCTGATTGAGTACCAGCACGTTTTTTCCAAGGCCGGTATTTTTTCGCCCTTGTTCTGGTTTGCCGGCAACAATTCCGCCAATCACATCCTCGGAATGGGCAAGCGCAACAATGTGCGCACCTATTTCCTTTGCGGCGGCCAAGAGCCTGCTTACATCGGGCAGGACATTCAAAAAGTGACAAACGCCATGCTTCAGGCAGGCTTTAACCCTTCCGAAATGAATGTGCGCACCTATGCCGACGGCCAACACTCCGAGTGGTTCTGGCGCCGGGAGTTTGCCGATGCCTATCGCTGGCTTTTTGAAGGAGCTGTCACGTCCACCGACCAGAAAACCACCGACAACGCCCCGGCCATCGAAGTGTACCCCAATCCGGCTACCGACTGGGTTCGGATCGCGGGCATGGACGATGCTGAAAACATCAACGTGCAAATCATCGGCCTCAACGGCTCCCTGCAACGCGACGTACAGGTGCAACCGGGAGAAGCCGTGCCGGTGTCCGATCTTTCCACCGGTTTTTACATCGTGCGTGCGCGGGCCGAGGGCCAGCAATGGCGCACTGCTAAAATGATTCGGCGGTAGCCCTACGTATTCGGTTCTGTTTTTTTTAAGAAGCCGTCTCATAAGTCGAACTTATGAGACGGCTTCGCGGTATATTTGGCAACATCACGTCTTGAACCCAATGCGCGGGCGATTCTCCCAAACGGTTGGCTCCGTTTCTTGCGGTGCCAAGTGGGCGAGCGCTTTGTGGATGTCGGCGATTTCGGCATCGTACTTGGCTTCGATCTCGGTGATTTTTTTCCGACAACTCGGCGTAGGTGAGGGCGAAGCGACGCAGGGCGATGAATGCTCGAACAATAGCGATGTTCGTTTCGATGGCCTTGGGGCTGTTGAGCAACCCCGACAACATGGCCACACCGTGTTCGGTGAAAGCAAACGGCGGATAACGGGCACCACCCCAACTTGAGGACGCAATTTGCGGCCTCAAGATTTTGAATTCGTTCTCTGTAAGTTCAAACATGAAATCAGAGGGGAAGCGCTCCATGTTCCGCCTGACGGCTTCCTTGAGTCGTTTTGTCTCCACACCGTACAACTCGGCTAGGTCAACATCCAGCATGACCCGCAGGCCGCGGATTTCGTAGATTTTCTGTTGAATGATTTGCAACTCCATCGGCTAACTTTAGTTTTAGTTCAGAAACGGGGCGTAGTTTCTGCTCCGAGCACTTTCCGTCAGGTGTTTGCCAACGCGCCACAACACATTTATTGAAATTATATGCAACTCGATATTCAAACGCCCGCCCTGCTTTTCCCGGCCGTTTCGCTGCTCATGTTGGCGTACACGAACAAGTTTTTGGCCATAGCCAACCTGATTCGGAAACTGTACTCCGACTACGAAAAGAACCAGCACATCAGCCTCATCGCCCAAATTTCCAACCTGCGCCGCCGGCTCATGCTCATCCGCTGGATGCAGGTCGGGGCGGTGGCCAGCATCCTGTTTTGCGTAGTCACCATGTTTCTCATCTACGAAGGCTTTCAAGGCTGGGCCAAGGTGCTGTTTGCCATCAGCCTGCTACTGATGATCGCCTCGTTGGTGATCAGTATCGTGGAGTTGTTTCTTTCCGCCGGAGCGCTCCGGCTGTTGTTGCGCGATTTGGAAGAAAAAATGTAGGCCGCCTTTTGCTTGCCAAAACGAATTAGCCGTATCTTCGCGGCACAAATCTGATCACAGTAATGCGAGAGGGAACCACTGGTTCCCTTTTTGTTTGCCCCTGCAACATGGAATTGACCGAGCGCATCGCACAACTTTTAGAGGAAAAATACGCAACGGACGAAACCCTTGCCGACTGCTTCACAGTGGATATCGAACTCCGGCCCGGAAACAAGCTGTTCGTTTTTGTGGACAGCGACTCCGGTATTGACTTCGACAAGTGCAAAAAACTCAGCCGCACCCTCGAAAGCCACCTCGATACCCATGTATGGGCAGGCACCAAGTACGTGCTGGAAGTCAGCAGCCCAGGGCTGGGCCGCCCGTTGGTTTTCCTGCGTCAGTACCACAAAAACGTGGGCCGTACGGTGGTCATAACCCTGCTTGACGACACCCGCGAGCGTGGCACACTGAAATCGGCAAACGAAACGGCGGTGCTCATTGAGCAAACCGTCATTGAAATTGTAGGCAAAAAGAAAAAAGAAGTACTCGTGGACCGGGCAATCCCCTTCGACCAAATCAAATCAACCGTAGTCAAAGCCGCTTTTTAAATACCGGGACTGAATTCAAAATTTTTACCCGCCGGAGCCTCGGTGAAAGCGGGCAACACTCAAAATTGTACAATATGGTCAACTTAGTTGATGTATTCTCCGAGTTTAAGACCGGGAAAAACATAGACCGCCCCACCATGGTGCGCGTGCTGGAAGATGTGTTCCGCACCCTCATCAAAAAGAAATACGTGACTGACGAAAACTTCGACGTGATCGTCAATACCACCACTGGCGACCTCGAAATCTGGCGCGTGCGCGAAGTGGTACACGACGGCGAGGTCACCGACGAAAACGCCCAGATCAGCGAGTCCGAAGCCCGGTTGGTAGACGAAGGCCTCGACGTGGGCGAGGAGTGCTACGAGCAATTGGTCATTGACGACTTTGGCCGCCGCGCAATCATGGCCGCTCGCCAAACGCTCGTGTCGCGCATCATGGAACTCGAAAAAGACGAGATTTTCCGCAAATACACCGAAACCGTGGGTGATGTCATCACCGGCGAGGTCAACCAGATCATGAAAAAAGAAATGCTCGTGCTGGACGATGCCACCGGCAACGAGCTCGTGCTGCCCCGTACCGAGATGATCAAGGGCGACTACTATCGCAAAGGCGATATGGTGCGTGCCATTATCAAAAAGGTGGAAATGCGCAACAATACCCCGTTCATCATGATCAGCCGCACCGATCCGAGTTTCCTGCAAAAACTCATGGAGGCCGAGGTGCCCGAAATCGAGGACGGTATCATCGAGATCAAAAACATCGTGCGCCTGCCCGGCGAACGCGCCAAAGTGGCTGTGGAAAGCCACGACGAGCGCGTAGACCCCGTGGGTGCCTGCGTGGGCATGAAAGGAAGCCGCATCCACGGCATCGTGCGCGAACTGCGCAACGAAAACATTGACATCATCAATTACACCACCAATATCTCGCTCTTTATCCAGCGCAGCCTGACACCCGCCAAAATCACCACTATCGAACTCGACCACGAGCACAAACGCGCCGCCGTGTACCTCGATGCCGATCAGGTAAGCCTCGCCATCGGCAAAAGCGGCTCCAATATCAAACTGGCCACCAAACTCACCGGCTTCGAGATAGACGTGTACCGCAACAACCAACAGGAACTCGAAATTGATGACGTGGATCTCGAGGAATTCAGCGACGAGATCGAACCCTGGGTGATCGAAGCCTTCAAAAACATCGGTTGCGACACCGCCCGTCAAGTGCTCGAACTGAGCGCCGAGGAACTCCTGCGTCGCACCGACTTGGAAGAAGAAACGGTCAAGGAAGTCTTGAGTATCCTCGCCCGCGAATTCGACACCGAATAGGCATCCGTCCATGCCTGAAAAAAAACTGGCCCATTACGAACGCCTGCTCGATCTGCTCCGACAGGAAAAGGAAGAGGACTACCGGTCGTTCCTGCAATCGGTACGGGAAAAGCCACTGTCCGAGCGTGTCGAACAGGGCTATACGTGGTATCCGCTGAACGTGCTGCAAACCGGTTTCGCCCTCGGCGAAAAAGCATTTGTAGTGGTGGAGCGCACATCACGCATCAGCGAGCCGCACCAACTCCGCGCGGGCCAGTCCGTGAGCCTGTTCACCCAAGCCCCCCAAATCGAGCAGCCCGAAAAACAGGGCATCATCAACTACGTCGAGCGCAACCGGATGAAAATCATCCTCAACGCCCGCGATGTGCCCGACTGGATCCACGCTGGGCTGCTCGGCGTGGACATGCTCTTCGACGACCGCAGCTACCGCGAAATGGAACGCGCACTCGAAAAAGTGCTCGCAGCCAAAGGCGACCGGCTGGCGGAATTGCGAGATCTGGCAACCCCACCCCCAGCCTCTCCCCCGGGGGGGAGGGGGGCTACATCGCACTCTGCGGGGCATTCCACACTTTTAGGAAAAAATAAGTTTTCGGCATCTGAATTTTTGCCCGGAACCGAATCTGTAACCGGCACGGAGGGCAAGCCCCACTCCCCCCCGGGGGAGGGGCCGGGGTTGAACCCCTCCCAACAAGCCGCCGTCCAGGCCATCATCGAAAACCGGGACATCGCTGTAATCCACGGCCCGCCGGGCACCGGCAAAACAACCACGCTGGTGGCCGCCATCCAGATGCTTTGCCAGCGTGAAAACACCGTGCTGGTGTCCGCTCCCAGCAATACCGCTGCCGACCTGCTCACCGAACGCATCGCCGCCGCCGGGCTGAACGTAGTGCGCATTGGCAACATCAGCCGGGTGGATGAAGCCGTGCTGGAACACACCCTCGAAGCCATTCTCGCCAAACACCCGGAGAGCAAAAACATCAAAAAAGTCAAGATTCAGGCCGCCGAATACCGCCGACAAGCACGTCGGTACAAACGCAGTTTTGGCTATGAAGAGCGTCGCGAGCGGGAGCACCTGAAAACCCAGGCCCGCGAACTGGAAGCTTGGGCCAACGACCTCGAAGACCGACTCGTGGACCAAGTGCTCTCCTCGGCTCAGGCCATTACGTGTACCCTCGTGGGCGCGGCGCACCCGCTTCTGGACAAGCGCAAGTTTCGCACCTGCATCATTGACGAAGCCGCCCAGTCCCTCGAGCCAGCCTGCTGGATTCCCATCGCTAAGTGCAGCCGGGTGGTACTCGCCGGCGACCCGTTTCAGCTACCACCTACGGTAAAAAACCTCGATGCTGCCCGCGCCGGGCTGTCGGTTACCCTCATCGAACGCTGCATCGAAATACTGCCCGAACGGGTTGACCTGCTCACCGTGCAGTATCGTATGCATCAGGCCATCATGGGTTTTTCTAACCAATATTTTTATGGCGGTGCGCTGGTGGCACACGAGAGCGTGGCGGATCGGGTGCTCAACCCCACCCCCATCCCCGCCAGAGGAGGGGCTGGGGTTGTCACTTTCATTGACACTGCAGGCTGCGGTTTCGACGAGAGCGTGCAGGTAAGCAGCGGCAGCCTGCACCGTGCCCTGAGCCGCTTCAACCCCGAGGAAGCGTTGCTCGTGCGCGAGCACCTGCTGCGGTTGCTGCACCACCTGAACGGCGAACAACCGCAGCTCCCGCACAACGAAAGCAACAGCCCGCTCGAAATCGCTTTGCCGAGTATCGGCATTCTCTCGCCCTATCGGGAGCAAGTGACGTACCTGGAACAAATTTTTCAGGAAGACCCAGCCTTCGCCCACCTGATTCGAGCACGCAAACAACGGTACACCATCCAACCCGAAACCTTCCAACCCTCCAACCAGCAACCTGCAAATCAGGAACCCGCCCTGACGATCAATACGATTGACGGGTTCCAGGGCCAGGAGCGCGACGTGATCTACATCAGCCTCGTTCGCTCCAACCCCAAGCACGAGATCGGTTTTTTACAGGATTACCGCCGAATGAACGTGGCCATGACCCGTGCGAGGAAAATGCTGGTAGTGGTTGGCGATTCGGCCACCATCGGAAACAACAAGTTTTACCAGGCATTTTTGGACTATTGCGCCGAGCATGGACAATACAAGACCGGGTGGGAGTTTATGCGGTGAGCAAACCAACCGCTCACTCCGAGCAAATGATTTTGACATCCGTCCGGCGGTTTTTCCGGTGGTGATCGTGGTCTTCGTTGATCTTGCAGTTGCTGTCGCACTTTTCAAGGGGGAACCTTTTCCCAAACCCTTTTGCTACCAAACGCCCTTCGGCTATACCTTGTGTGGCGAGGTAGCGCTTGGCCGACTCAGCCCGATCGCGTGACAGTTTGTCGTCGTGCTCGTGTGTACCCCGAATATCTGCATGGCCCTGTATTTCGGCTTTCAAGCGAGGATTGTCGCGGAGGAACTGAGCCACGATGTCTAATTTATCTTTGGCATCCGAATCCAATTCCGAGCGGTCGTACTCGTAATACACGTGGCGAATGGCATCGCAACCGAGTTCTTCCATGCAGATTTCTAATTTGATAAAAAGCGTGGCATCCCGGTCGTACCCGCGCGTGGAGAGGCGCTCAATCTGCGACAGGTACAAGCCTTTGCTCGCGTGAATTTGAAAATCGTTGTTTCCGTTCAGGTGGAATATGTACTCGCCAGCGCTGTTTGTATTGGTGCGCTTTTCCTCGGCTGCGCCGAGGTTTTTCAACACTACGGACACCCTCGGCAGGGAGAGGTTCGTGTTGCATTTCACCACTTGGCCTTTGAGGATAAAACTTGGGTCGTCGTACCAGATTTCTTTTTCCACGGTAGTGCCGTTGTTGAACTCCTCGCGCTGAACCGAATTGCCCCGGAGCCTTTTGTCGTACAGCTGGCCCTGGATGTCGTAGTAGTCCTTAGGCTGGCGCAAAAAAACAACCTTGCCACTGCCGTCGGTTGTGCCGCTGGCTATTTCGGTGCCCTGCGCGTTTCTGAGCACCACATTTGTTTCCGGCAACACTTGACCCGTTCGGGTGTCGCGGGCGATGACGCGGAGGTTTCCTGATGGGTGGTCTTCTCCGCCGGTTGACCGACTTTCGGGAATCCGAACAGTAATACCTGCCGAGATGCCCCAAGAGGCGTAATCGCACTGGCAGGGGTCGAATGCAGGGTTGAAATCGGGGGTTTCGATGGAATTCACCCCGCCCGTGTGCTCGAAGGGATGGTAGCCAGCGTACACGCCCATTGTGGGATCGTATACCTCGGGCACCTGGTATTGGCGCAGGTAGTATGCACCGAAGTTGATGCCGACCAGTTCGCTGAAAAAATACTTGAGTTCCAGTTGCAGTTTGCCGGCAGGCACCACGTCATTTTTATCATGTTTAAAACCGCCGTGGTAATTCAGCAGCCCGGGCGACGAAACGAGCGGCTCACCGACCAGCATCGTATAGCCGCCGGAAATGGAGGAAACCCCTCCCCGGACTTTCAATTCAGCAGAAAAATCAGCACTAAACTGGTATTTTAGGCTTAACCCGGCTCCGAAAAAATAGCGGTCAATTTGGTTTTCTTCCAGGTAAAAATCAACGAAAGGCTCATTGCCAAACAATACCAGGTCTTCCATCGGGTACATGTTTTTGGTGGAATTGGACAGGTAATCAAAATCGGCTCCGAGGCCAATCCAATCCCAGTAATAATCGGCAGAAATACCAGCCGACCAACCGGACCGGTACTTGACGTAAGGCGAGAATCCGAGATACGAGGGAAAATCAAGGCCGACGCGAGCCGAAAAATGATAGCCTGAAGAATAGTCTGTTTTCTGAGCATCAAGCAGGGTGGGGGAGCCAAAGAAGAATGCCATCAGGGCGAATGCAAAAAAACGAATCATGGTGTGATTTAAATTTGAATGCCTGCGCACCAGCGCGGGCAAAGAGTGAACGATGCGCTCTTTTGGGGTTGATTTGTGCACATCCCATTCGTAGCAGCAAGTGCGGAGGTGGTTCCTGAATATTGAAATTTTTTTTAGGGAAGAAGTACCTTGGCCCTCGAACGGCAGCCGGAACCTTTGCCCGGTTTCATGCTACTAATACCGGAACCATGACGGAAGAAGTACTCATCGCAGGCATTCTTGCGGGCGGCCTTGAGCGGGAAAAGGCCCTCCAGCACCTGTACAAAGCGGAAAACTACCGCAACCCCGTTCGGGCTTATGTGCTGGCCAACGGCGGCACGCTCGACGATTTCAAGGACGTGTTTCAAAATGCCCTGCTCGCCTTGGACCGCAATATTCGCCTTGGGCGTTTCGAGCAGCGCAGCAAGTTGAGCACCTATTTCAACCAAATAGCCCGCTGGCGCTGGCAGGAGACAAAGCGCAGCCAGCACCCGACGGAACCCTACGATGCCGCTGAGTTCGACGCACCGGTACAGCCCCTCATTCAGCATTTGCTGGACAACGGCGAAATACGCAGCCTGCTTGACAAGGCGCTCGACCTGATCGGTTCGCCCTGCCGGGAAATGTTGCGCCTGTACTCCTTCAGCTATGCCATGGAGGAAATCGGGCAGGGGTACGGGCTGACGGCCACGCAGGCCAAACGCCGGGTACACGGCTGCCGGGAAAATGCCGAACGCCAAATCCTCCAAAACGCCGATCTCAAGCAGCGGTACCTCGAACTGTTCAACCGATTTTTGTAAGCATGACGGACGCAGAACTGCATCGAATGACAGCCGGATGGCTCGCCGGAACCTTGCCGGACGAGGCAGCCGAAGCGTATCGCGCCGCACTGCAAGACTCGGAACCGCTCCGCGAACGGGTACGTCAGATGGCCCTCGGGTTTCTGCTGGCCGAACGCTCGGAACATGCGACCCTGCTGCAGCAAATGGAGGCTTGGGAAAACGACCTGAGCGCCGAGCCTCCCGCAGATACCGACACTGCCCGTATCGAACTGCTGCTGAACGAACGCCAAGACGAAATCGAACTGCGGCAAAACATGGATGCCTGGGAAGCCGATCTGGCCGACAGACCCGAGCCGCCGGTGAGATTTCCGGTGTGGCGCTGGCTGGGTGTCATTGTGTTTTCAGCCCTGCTTTTTGCCATACTGCTGGTCTGGATTTGCAGCCCACCGGATTATGTGCCTCCCGGAAAACCCGCTCCTTCGCGGCCGTCATTGAACCACACCCCGCCTTCGCAGGCCCCGGCGGCACCTGGAAACGAACAACCTAAACCGCTAAAATCGAACGAAAACGGCAGCGTGCCTCCCCCCGACAAGCACCAGTACATTGCTCTGGCGGAGGACATATACCGACAAGCTGCAGTGACCACGGAAAACCTCCGTTCCACGCTAACGAACCCGCCCGACCAATCACAACCCAAGCCAAACACCCGCAGCCCCGACAACCCATTCAACACCGGACTTGAAGATGGGGCGGTCCCCCAAGGAGCTGGGCCGAGTGTGGTAGATGGCCTCCATCAGGAAGCCTTGGCCGCGTTCGAAAACCGCCGCTGGGCAGAGGCTGCCCGGAGGCTCGATGTTCTGCTGTCTCAGTTGCCCGGATCCGAGAAACCGCCCTACCTGCTGTTGCTTGGAGGGGCCTATTTTGAGCAAGGCGAATTCCGGCGTGCCGCTGCCGTTTTTAGCCAAAAACCCTTGCAGGACGACCCCGTTTGCGGCTTCGATGCGCAGCGGTACGAGCTGCTCAGCCGATTGGCCGATTTGCCTGCGGGCAAGGATGCGTTTGGCCGGTTGATCCAAAATATTCGCCAGGATCCGGAAAACCCGAACCGCGATCTGGTTGAAAACCTGCTGCGCAAAATCCCGAATTGGCAACATTGAAATCCGAAGGCTAACGCAGCGGCTGCATATCGCCAGTAGCGATAAATCCAGCCCAGAAAAAGGGATGCTGAAAGCGCGGGGTGGCGCTGGACACGAAGCGCCGTTTGGCCTGCTGCAAGGCCTCGTCTTTGGCCACACCTCCGTACAGCGCGGAGTAAAAATGCTCCATCAGGCGGGTAGTGGCGGCATCATTCACCACCCACAGGCTATGCACGACGCTTTTGGCACCCGCTGCGGCAAAGGCTCGGGCCAGACTGACGGCACCTTCGCCATGCTGTATTTTTCCGATGCCCGTTTCGCAGGCCGACAGCACCACCAGCTCAGCGCGGAGCGCCAGCCCGTAGAGGTCGGTCGTGAAGATCAACCCGTCGTCGGTGGAATCGGCGGGTGCAGCAAAGGCCAGGCAGGCGCGGTCGGCCCGGTGCGGGTCTGCCTGCGCGTGAGTGGCAAGGTGCAACAGCCGGTAGTCCCCACAACGCTCCAGAAATGCACGCGCAGTAGCCGTTTTTCCGAACAATGCATCCCCTCCGAAAATGCGGTTCACCGTTTCGACCTCCTTGCCGGAACTCGGTAAGGGGGCGAAGACCCGGCGGTTGCCCGATTTCACGGAAGCCCGAAAAGCGATGGTGTCTGCCGTGGCAAACGGTGCCAGAGCCAGGAGGCTGCGCTTGGGAGCCTGGTGGTTTTCGGGCGTTTGCTTGGTGTGGAGCGTGCTGGCCGAGTATGTATAACTGACCGCATGGTGGTGGCACAGATAAGGCAAGGCCCCCAGGTTTTTCGGACTACCGAGGCTATCGGTCAGTAGTACTTCAAAGGGTACGGCAGCAAGCGCGGCATCGGGCACAAAAACTATGCGCCGCTCCAGCCACGGCTGAAGGGGAAGTACCAGTTTTTGATACAATTTGCTGGCGTATTCCAAATACTGAGCAGTGGTTTGGCGGTACAATTCGGGATTGCGTTCCGCCTCTGGCTGGGCATAGTATCCATAAATACCCTCCCGTAGTTTTTCGGTCCAGGTATCGAGAGGAAAATCTTTTTTGACCTCAATGAAATGCACGCCGTTAGCACGCACCACGAACGCAAAAAGGCTGCTGTCGCCAGTGAAATAGGCAACCAGCGTTTGGTCTGAGGGTAAAGCGGAAATTGTTTGAGAAAGCGACTGGGTGCGTTGCCCGCCGTACTGAAGCCGGTAAAAGTCGGGATAGCGGGTCTCCACCAGTTGGCGCAGGCTGTTCAGTTGCGTGCGAGCAACGAGGGCATCGGCGGCGTAGTGCAAGTCCAGCGAATCGGCAAGCCCGATCGTTGAAGTATGCTCCAATTGGCGCTTTTCCAGCCAAAGCAACCGTTGCTTGGCCAAGGCAAGAGCCTGCGCGACGGAATCGGGCAGGTTGGCAAAGTGAGTGGCCCGGCTTTCTAACAGGAGATTGTGCAGGACAATGGCCTTGGTTTGTTCGCAATAATCCCAGGCATAGGCCAGTGCTTCGGTATCGCTCGTTTGCTGGAAAGCGTGCAGCTCGGCGCGGATACCGTTTTCGGCAAGATGGTAAACCCATTTGATGATGGCGGCGAGGTCGGCGTATTCAGCTTGCTGGAACGTATAGTTTTGCGCCAGCGCCATACCCTGTTGGAAATGCTGGCGGGCCATTTCCAGATCGCTCGATTTTGCATGCATTTTGTAGCGAAGCATGTATATGCCACCGAGTGTGTTGAGAAAGATCAGTTTGTCGTCCAAGTGATCGGCATCGGAGGCATCCTTCAGGTTTTCCCAGGTTTGGTTTAACCACGCAAAGGCCAAGCTGTCCTTGCCGAGCAGCAGGCAGGTACTTGCCATGCCGTTCATGCCTATCGCAACCAAGGGTGAGGCGGACTGGCCCGGCACCGAGTGATTCATAAAAGCCGAATAGTACACCAGCGAGGAGTCCAATTGGTGTTGTTGGAAAAAACAGGCACCAATGTTTTGCAGAACGTGTGCAACGCCAGCGTTGTCTGCGACTGACCGAACGGCCAGTGCCTGCCGGTAGTAGTTGAGCGCTGTATCAAAATGGCCGAGATTGCTGTGGTAAATTCCCAAATTGTTCAACAACACACCGAGGGCGTAACTGGGCACCTGACTGATACTGCGTTGAAGGCTGAGACCTTTTTCGGCCCATGCAATTGCCTGTTCATTTTCGCCGGAATGGCGGTGGTTTTCAGCCAGATTATTGCACACATCCACCCGTTTGCTGCGGGTGTCGAACTCACTGCGTTCTAAAATGTTGAGAGCGGCACGCAGGTATGCACGGCTTTTCAGCGCGTCGCCTCGAATGTTTATGGCCAAGTTGGAGAATACTTGAGCGATATCCGGGTGGTTTTCGCCAAGAGCGGCTCGCAGGGCCTCTACGGCTCGGAGAAAGTAGGTCTCGGCGGAATCAGGCTGTCCGCTGTACCCCAAAATAAGCCCCATATTGCCAAGGGCTTGGCCGAGTTCCTGGCTTTTGCTGGCCGGTGCGTTCAGGAGAAAAATGCGAATAGCTTCACGGGTATAGATCGCAGCGCTGTCCAATTGTTTTTGCCTCCAAAAAACGCTTCCTAAGTTCTCATGGCTCGCCCCTGTTTCGGGGTGTGCATCACCCAGGGCCTTTCGACGCAGGGTTAAGGCCCTGTGGTGGTATTGAAGGCTCCGATTGGGTTCGGAGTCTTCGAGGCAAGAGGCGATGTTGTTGTACACGTTGGCTAAGTTCCCGCGCTGGTCGTCGTGGCGCAGCAGCAGGAGTTGCAGGCTCCGTTCGTAGGCTTTTTGCGCTTCGACTTTATTGCCAGCGTACAGGTAGGCATTTCCGATAAGGAAATGGCAGTTTGAAATGTCTAAGTGGAGTGAGTCGAGGTGTTTTTGCCGGATAACGAGCGCCTGTTGCAGTTTGAATAACGCCTGTGGGTATTTGCCCCCCTGGGTAAATATCAACCCAATGCATTCCAGGGCTTCCGCCATTTCGAGGCTGCCTGGCCCCGTGCTGTCTTCTTGCGCGCGCAGGGCCTGATTGGCTAAAACAAGGGCTTGTTGCAAGGCCCCTTCCCGGCGTTTTTGGCGGGCTTCTTCGAGAATCTGCGCCACAGGCTGTTGGCCCAAAACTGTTGCAGGAACCGAAACGAGGAGTAAAAACAGTACTGCGTTGATTCGCAAACTTGTCATCAGCAGCTCAAACCGCAAAACTTTCCCCGCAGCCGCAGGTTCGCGTGGCATTGGGGTTGTTGAAAAAGAATCCTTTACCTTCCAAGCCGCCGGAAAACTCCAGTGTGGTATGGAACAGGTAGAGGAAACTTTTCAGGTCAGTGACCACCTTCACGCCATTGTCCTCAAAAACCTGATCGTTGGGCTTCGGCTCGTTGTCGAAGTCGAGTTTGTAGGACAAACCCGAACAACCGCCCGACACGACGCTGACGCGGAGGAAAAAGTCGTCGGCGATACTGCCCGAGGCGCGTACCTCGGTGATTTTCTGCTTAGCGCTTTCTGCTACGAAGATCATTGAGTGATTGAGTGATTGAGTGATTGAGTGATTAGGCCGTGACGGTGGCAGCTCCGGTGGTGATGCCGTTTTTTTCCTGATAATCTTTGATGGCAGCCTTGATGGCATCTTCAGCCAGTACGGAGCAGTGGATTTTCACGGGCGGCAAGGCCAGTTCTTCCACGATGTCCATGTTGTCAATGGTGAGGGCCTCGTTGATTGACTTGCCCTTGAGCCATTCCGTGGCAAGTGAGGAAGATGCGATGGCCGATCCGCACCCGAAGGTCTTGAATTTGGCATCCTGAATGATACCCGTTTCTTCGTCCACTTCGATTTGCAGGCGCATCACGTCGCCGCATTCGGGCGCGCCTACTAGACCGGTGCCTACGTTTTTTTTGCTTTTGTCCAATACGCCTACGTTGCGCGGGTGTTGGAAATGTTCGAGGACTTTATTGCTGTATGCCATGTTGAATTATGAGCGATGAGTTATGAGCGATGGGTGTATTCTGGTTTCAATTTCCATTTTTTCTTTTCTTCCCTATAAACGAATACCACACCCCACGGACGAAGTAAAAAATCCGGTAGAGCAACTGCGTAAACGGGTCGGGCGGGCTTTGTATCGGCATTTCCTTGATTGCTTTAATGCGCGGACCACTCGATTTTGGTGAGATCCACCCCGTCTTGGTACATTTCCCAGATGGGGCTTAGGTCGCGCATGTGGTTGACACCTTTGCTGACGGCCTCTATGGCGAAGTCCACTTCTTCGTCGGTGGTAAACCGACCGAGGGAGAAGCGGATGGACGAGTGCGCGAGGTCGTCGCCGAGGCCCATAGCCACCAGTACGTAGGACGGTTCCAGGGAAGCCGACGTACAGGCCGAGCCGGAAGACACGGCGATGTTTTGGTTGAAAGTCATCATCAGGCCCTCGCCTTCCACGTGTTTGAAGGAAATGTTCGTGACGTGTGGCATCCGGGAGTCGGGGTTGCCGTTGATTTTGGTTTCCTCCATTTTGGTCAATTCACGTTCCAGCCGATCGCGCAAGCGGCTGACGCGCTCGGCATCCTGGGCCATTTCGAGTCGGGCGATTTCGGCGGCCTTGCCGAAGCCAACGATACCGGGCACGTTGAGTGTGCCCGAACGCATACCGCGCTCGTGGCCGCCGCCGTCTATTTGTGCAGTGACCTTCACGCGCGGATTTTTGCGGCTCACGTACAGGGCACCCACACCTTTGGGGCCGTACATTTTGTGGCTGGTGAACGACAGGAGGTGGATGCCGACCTCGCGCGGGTTGGTCGGGATTTTGCCCACGGCCTGCGTGGCATCGCTGTGGAACAGCACGCCGTGTTTTTCGCAAATCATAGCAATT
Organism: Saprospiraceae bacterium; assembly: GCA_040080915.1. GTDB lineage: Bacteria > Bacteroidota > Bacteroidia > Chitinophagales > Saprospiraceae > M3007. The sequence goes on along the minus strand of JBEBHD010000053.1, from coordinate 5,501 downwards.
TCGCGCATGGGCTGGATCACGCCGGTTTCGTTGTTGGCCCACATGATGGTCACTAAAATGGTGGTCGGGCGTATAGCCGCTTCCAGCATGGCCAGATCAACAAGGCCGTCCTCCCCGACTTTCAGGTACGTGATCTCGGCTCCTTGTTTTTCCAAGTGCTTGCACGTGTCAAGAATGGCCTTGTGCTCGGTTTCGGTGGTGATAATGTGGTTGCCTTTGCGGGCGTACATCTCGAACACGCCCTTGAGTGCGAGGTTGTTGCTCTCGGTAGCGCCGGAGGTGAAGATAACTTCCTTGTCTTCGGCACCGATCAATTGGGCGATCTGCTCGCGGGCGTAGTCTACGGCCTCTTCGGCCTCCCAGCCGTACTGGTGGCTTCGGCTGGCAGCGTTGCCGTGTTTTTCAAAAAAATAGGGCACCATCGTCTCCACCACGCGGGGGTCGCAGGGGGTGGTGGCATTGTTGTCCAGGTAAATGAGCCTACGCTTATCCATTCTCGTTTGTTGCGTTTGAATTTAGATTGATTCCACGGCGATTTTCGGAGGGCAAATGTAACAGGTTGTTGGAAAAAAGGTTGGCATAAAAAAATAGCTTTTGCAAACGCATTTTTGGAGGATCGAACCAACGCCCGCAAAGGCGCTTTCGGCCTACCTTTGCTTTTTTTTAAAATGAGCCTACTCAACGATTTTTTCGCCGAATTTCAGCCTGTGAGCAAAGCGCAATGGCTGGAACGCATTTCCAAGGACTTGAAAGGCAAACCCTTGCAAGACCTGTACTGGCATTTGGGGCCGGATATGACCGTTGATCCCTTTGGCCATGCCGACGACTGGCCGGTAACGCCTGTGCCGTTGTTTTCCAAACCGACAAAATGGGAGATCAACGAGGACATGGGTGCTGCGCCCCCCGCCGAGGCCAACCGTCAGGCGCTGGAGGCGCTGGCCTTCGGAGCCGAGAGCATACAGTTCGACTTGGCCGGGCCTGACGTTTCGGGCCAATTGGAAACGATGTTGAGCCGGATTTACCTCGACTATATCAGCGTGCATTTTGGCGGCCCGGGTGTAGCAAACGGCCCGGCGGCGGTGTTGGCCGCTATCGCAAATCTCGCCGACGAGCAAGGTGTGCCTGCGAAAAACTTACGCGGTTCCTTGCATTACGACCCGGCTTTGGCTCCGCTTACCGATTGGCGCTATCTGGCCGAAATGATCCAGTACACCCGCACGGCGTTGCCGGGTTTTCGGTGCCTGACAGTGGACGGGCGCTCGCAGCACGCCAACCCCGAGAACGCCCCCGACGAACTGGCCGCCTTGCTTCGGCGTGGGGCGCAGTACTTGAAACAGGGCGCAGCGCACGGGCTGGATTTGGGCCAGTTGGCCGCACAAATGCAGTTCAGCGTGATCGTCGGGAAAAGTTATTTTGTGGAAATAGCCAAGTTGCGGGCGTTCAAACTGCTCTGGCTGAACGTGTTGAAGGCTTGGGGGCTGGAACCGTCGTATCCTGTCGTTGACGTTCGCTTCGCGCCGGGTGCCTATACCGACGACTTGTATACCAATATGATCCGCGCCACCACGATGGCTATGTCCGCCGTACTGGGTGGAGCTGACCGCCTTACCGCGCTGCCCTACGATGCCGGGCGGGAGGAGTTGGCCCAGTACCCGCAGGCGTTTGGGCGGCGCATTGCCCGCAACGTGCAGCATCTGCTGAAAATGGAAAGTGGTTTCGAGCAGATCGCCGACCCGGCAGCGGGCAGTTTTTATATTGAAAAATTGACAGCGCAGTTGGCGGAAAGGGCTTGGGGGAAAATTGGAGATTTTCGGTGACCGCTTTACCACCGAGCGCAGGCTGCTACTGTTGATACATCAGCCTTTCTCCAGAGCCTCTCCAAACATAATCCGATGCCCGTCAATCGTCCGAATACCAAATTCGCGCTGCCCCCAGGGCTTATCTTCCGGAGTGGCTATGATTTCGACCTGTTTGTCGCGGAACTCCTCATAAAGTGCGTCTATGTTTTCCACGTCCACGTAAGCGAAATACGAGTGGTTGCGCGTCTCGAAAGCCGAGCGGTCGTCGGAGCATTCGCCGAGCAGGACAGTGAATTTTTCGCGGTGCAACTGCTGCCAGCCGCCCACTTTCCAGTGGGTTGCGAAGCCTAATTTTTCCTCGTAAAACCGGGCGGATGCCTCCAGATTCTTGACGGCGAGCACGTATCGTGTGCCGGTTATGGCGGGCGTTTTTGGCATTTGCATTAACTGAAAATATCCTTCACCTTATCAAAGAATCCCTTGTCTTCATTCCCCGGGTTGGGCTTGAAGTTGGGCATGTCTCGTAGTTTTTCCAACAGACGGCGCTCCTCATCATTGAGTTTTTTGGGTGTCCACACGTTGACGTGGATGAGCTGGTCGCCCCGGTGGTAGCTTTGCAGGGCGGGCAGGCCTTTTTCGCGCAAGCGGAAAATTTTGCCCGACTGTGTGCCTGGCGGAATTTTGATGCGGGCGCGCCCGTCGAGTGTCGGCACCTCAATTTGGGCACCGATGGCCGCATCGGCCATGTTGAGGAACATCTCGAACAGGATGTTGTTGCCCTCGCGGGTAAACTCGTCGTGCGGTGTTTCCTCGATGCTGATGATGAGGTCGCCGGGCGGACCGCCCTTTGCACCGGCATTGCCTTTGCCCGACATGGACAACTGGATACCTTCATGCACGCCGCCCGGAATGTCCACGTCTATGGTTTCTTCGCCGGGCGTATGGCCGGCTCCTTTGCAGGTGTTGCAAACAGCGCGAATGGTTTGGCCGCTGCCGTTACACGCCGGGCAAGCCTCGGCTACGTGCATGGGGCCGATGGGTGTTTGGGAGATTCGGCGGATGGTGCCTGCGCCGCGGCAAGTGCCGCAGGTGTCCACGGAGTTGCTGTCACGCGCGCCGCTTCCGTTGCAGGTGCTGCACTTGACCTGCTTGCGCACCTTTATCTTTTTGTTGACTCCGGTGGCGATCTCCTCGAGGGTCATTTTCACCTTGATGCGCAGGTTGGTGCCACGCTCGCCGCGCGAGCGGGCACCGAAGCCGCCACCGCCGCGCCGCCCGCCGCCGAAAAATTCAGTGATGATGTCCTCGGCATCGAAGCCAAAGCGGCGGAAGATGTCGTCCATGGACATGCCCTCGAAATTGGGGCTGCCGCCGCCGCCCATGCTTTCCACCCCGGCGTGGCCGTAGCGGTCGTAGCGGGCGCGTTTGTCGGCATCGCGGAGCACGTCGTAGGCCTCGGCGGCTTCCTTGAATTTTTCTTCGGCAGCCTTGTCGCCGGGGTTTTTGTCCGGGTGGAACTCAACGGCTTTTTTGCGGTACGCCTTTTTTATGTCGTCCTCGTCGGCGTTTTTCGGTACACCGAGCACCTCGTAATAATCGCGTTTAGCCATGATTTTTGGGTCATTTGCCCACTACCACCTTGGAGTAGCGGATGATGCGGTCGCCGAGCAGGTAGCCTTTTTCAACGATGTCCACGATGTTGCCCTTCAGGTTTTCGGCGGGGGCGGGTATTTCGGCCACGGCCTCTTGGGTGTCGGGGTCAAACGGCTCGCCCGGGTTGCAGACCAAGGCCGCGAGGCCCTTACCTTGCAGGGTTTGTAGCAGTTTGTGGTGGATGAGAGTCATACCCTCGTCAAGGCCACCGGTTTTGGCCGCCCTGTCAAAATCGTCGAGAACTGACAGGAGCGCTGCCATGATGTCACGGCCCGCAGTCTGCTGCAGTTCGAGGCGCTCTCTGGCGGCGTTGCGTTTGTAGTTTTCAAAATCCGACAGCAAGTACAGGTATTTGTTTCGTGCGTCGTCGAGTTGCTGCTGCCAATCTTCCGCAGGCGCATCCTGTATGCCCGTTTCGACAGTAGGTTCGGTGATATCGGCCTGTTCGGCGTGGTTTTCCAACGGCAGCTGTTCTTCGTTGTCGTGGTGCTTATCTTTCATTTTTCGAAAAAACATCGTGAAAATAGCGACCCGAGGGGGGCGCTCGCCTCCTGCCCGCACAATTATTGTGCCCTCGGCCTAAGGGTGCCAATATGTCAGCGACGCGGAAGCGCCTCCCCCAACATACGATGCACCTGATCGGGGGCGAGATTTACCCCCATGATGACTCCGTCCGGGTTGACTAAAAATGTGGCTGGTATGGACTTGATATTGAACAGCCCGGCCAGTTTGCCGTCGAAGTAGCCTACGTCCAGCGTGTGGTATGGCCAGTTCATGCCATCATTTTCGATGGCCCGCTGCCAAGAACGTGGGTTTTGCTCGATACCGACGCTGAAAATCTCGAAACCTTGTGGCTGGTACTGACGGTACAGTTCGCGCAGGTGTGCGTTTTCGGCCCGGCAGGGGCCGCACCAGCTGCCCCAAAATTGGAGCAGCACGTGTCGTCCGCGCAGGTCGGAAAAGCGCACGGTTTTGCCGTCGGCCAGTACAGCGGAAAAATCGGGCACGGACTCACCAGCCACGAAACGGGGCTGTCGGTAGCGGTAAAAAAGCAGGGCCAAAGCTGCGACGAGCAGCAGAAGGCCAATTTTCAGATTTCGTGCATTCATGTCGAATCGTAGTTTTGCGGAGTTTTAACGCAAACATCCCAGCGCATGCTAACCATTGACCCGGCCCAAATCCCGACGAAAGACTTGCACCAGTATATTCTCGGTGCAGTTGCACCCCGCCCCATAGCCTTTGCCAGTACGGTGAGCGACGACGGGGTGCCCAATTTGGCACCGTACAGTTTTTTCAACGCTTTCAGCAGCAACCCGCCTATCCTAATCTTTTCGTCGAACCGACGGGTAGAGAACAACACGACGAAGGACACGCTGAAAAACGTGCAAGATACCGGCGAGGTGGTCATAAACGTCGTACCCTATGCCATTGTTCGGCAGATGGCTCTGTGCAGCGTGGAGTATGGGGCCGACGTGGACGAGTTCAAAAAGGCGGGCTTCACGCCGCTGCGCTCCGAGCGAGTACGTCCGTTCCGCGTAGCCGAAAGCCCGGTGCAGATGGAGTGCGTGGTGGAACAGATATTGCCCCTTGGAGAAAAGGGCGGCGCGGGCAACCTCATCGTCTGCCGCATGGTGCTCATGCACATCGCGGAGAGTGTGCTGGCCGAGGGCGGGCGTATTGATCCGCACAAAATTGACCTCGTGGGCCGTATGGGCCGGTTTTACTACGCCCGCGCCAGTGGCGAGGCTGTGGTAGAAATTGCGCAAAAAGTGACCGATCTGGGCGTGGGTTTCGATGCTTTGCCCGAGCACCTGTTGCGCAGCTCCGTGCTCACCGGCAATGAACTGGCCCGCATCGCTGCGCTCACCGTCCTGCCCGACCGGGCTGATGCCCTGGCCGACCCGCAGGTTCAGGCTGCCTTGGTGGGAAATCCCGCTCGCGAGGCTGTTCACCAGCTGATTCGTGAGGCGCTGGCGCAAAACGATGTGACACTTGCAGCTAAACTGGCGCTGGGGGGCTAATTTTAGAGCGTGTTTAAATGTCAGTCGC
>JBEBHD010000052.1:0-24163 GCA_040080915.1 Saprospiraceae bacterium | reverse complement strand
CCCTTAGTCGTGGAAGCGATCAAAGCCGAGCCGCTGCCTGTCGTAAAACCGCAGGTACCGCCAACACCCGCGCCGAGTTTTCCGGCTGCATCGCCAGATGCCGAGGCGCTTTTCGAGCAAAAACAGGCCGTGGAACTCTCGGATAAACTATCCAACCTGCCCATCGCCGATCTCCGTAAGGCCATCGGCCTCAACGACAAACTGCTGCTCACCCGCGAACTGTTCGGCGAAGACAACTCGGCATTTGACAACGCCTTGAACATGTTGAACTCATTCTCGTCCATGGACCAAGCCAAGACATACCTGCTCGACCAATGCGTGATGCGGTACCGCTGGACGGAGAAAAAGCGGCTCGAGATCGCCAAAAACTTCATCAAATTGGTACGCCGCCGCTACATCTGATGCGCGTGCTCGTCGTAGGCCAAGGCATAGCTGGCACCGTGCTGGCCTGGACGTTGCGACGGATGGGCGCGGATGTTCGCATAACCGATTCGGATTTTCCCAACACGTCGTCCAGCGTCGCTGCCGGGATCATCAACCCGGTTACGGGTAAGCGCTGCGTCAAGACTTGGCGCTACGACGACTTTTTCCCCGCCGCCAAAGCCACGTACACTGCAATGCAGGCCGAATTAGGCGTAACCATTTGGCACGACCAATCCATACTCCGGCTTTTAGAAACCCCGCAAGAGCGCAATGACTGGTCTGTCCGAATGGCCGATCCCGAGTACGCCGACTTGCTCGGCGAACGCCCCCACGCAGGAGAGTGGAGCCAACACTTGGTGCCCGGTTTCGCCGTCGGCGAAATACGCGGGGCCGCACGCGTGGATTTCAGTGCGTTGCTCGCTGCTTTTCGGGAAATGGCCGTGAGCCACGACTTTTTTATTCCACAAAAAATCAACCCGGAAGCAGCCCACGCCTTGCTGCCCGACTACGATTGCATCGTGTTTTGCGAAGGCTACAGGGGAGCCGAAAACCCGTTTTTCTCTAATCTGCCGTGGCAGTTATCGAAAGGCGAGGCCATGCTGATTCGGCTAAAAAACAGAACGGTTCCCGCAAATGAAATGCTCAAAAAAACGATCCTGCTGACTCCTTTCCCCGATGGGTTGTGCTGGGTAGGGGCTTCGTACAATTGGACGTTCGACGACAACGGCCCTACGGATTTCGAGCAAAATTTCCTCGAAGAACGGCTCACTCATTTCTTCACCTCCCCCTACGAAGTGGTGCGGCGCATGGGGGCCGTCCGGCCAACGGTACGCGACCGCAGGCCGTTTTTGGGAGCCAGCGGCCAACAGTCCAATGTTTTTATTTTCAATGGCTTGGGCACAAAAGGCGCTCTGCTCGCGCCGTACTGGGCGGCGCATTTGGCAGAGCATCTGTTACACGGGACTGCGCTGGGCGGGCTGGCGGCCATATCAAAGCCTACGCCAAGTCTTTGAGCAACAACCAGTATGGATTCAACTTGGCAGGTATTGAAATCTGCTTGAAAACGCCCCAATAGTTCAAAGGCTTTTCTATCGCACCAACACCATTTTCCCTATTCCGCCCCGAAAAAAACCGTCCACGGCCGTGTTTTCAAAAAACTCAAAATCCGTACCGTCGGCTTTTTTTGCCGTGACGAGGTACAGGTACGTGCCGTTAGCCAACAGGTCGCCAAACTGGTCGCGGCCATCCCAGCAGAACGTGCTGGCGTGCGTGCCCGCTTGCAGAGGGCCGAACTCCGCTTCGGTCACTTCGCGCACCATGCGCCCGCTCACGGTCATGATCCGGAGGCGAAAATGGTGCGGCATTTCAGCACCGGTCAGGGTGTAATAAAAACAGGTACGCATCGAAAACGGATTGGGATAGTTCAGCAAGTGGGAAATGGACGAGCGCGTGATGACCCGGAAATTCACCGTGTAGTCCAGCGTGCCGGAAATATTGCCCGTGGCATCGCGGCCGTTCACGAGCAGTCGGTAGTCCCCGTCGTCGGCAAAAACGGGCCGCCACTCCAACCGGGCGCGGTTTTTCCCCGGCAAATTGGCCGCGTCGGCGGGCAGAAACAACACCGCCGGGTCGCTGAACGACAACGGATGCACCTTGCCGTCGGGGCCAACCCAGCGCAGGGAGAACACAGCGGTATCAGCCATCGGCAAAAACCTGTTTTCGTCTTTCAGTTCCACCACGATTACTGGCTGCGGCGACACGATATCGCCGTCCAATATATGCTGACCGTCGAACGTCACGTCAAGCAGCGGATTCCGAACATCGCGAGCTACCCACACCTCCCGGAGCAGAGTATTATTGAAATGGTAGCGCTCCGGTTGGTCGTTGGCGGAGTTGGCTTCTACCAGCAACCGATGCCGCCCAGTGCCCGCGCGGGTGTCGAAGGCTACGGCCGCGTGCAGCGTGTCGCCAGCGGCCAGCGGGCGCAGGCGGCGCAGGTTGTCCTGCCCTGCCCCACCCTCATTTTCGAGGCGCACGCGCACCAGCAGACTATCGAATGCGGCTTCCGACACATTGGCAAACGCCACCGAAACCCGCCCCGGCTCGCCCTGTTCCAGTGTGTCTTTTTGCAAAACAAAATGTGCTACCGGGTGTAAGGCTCCTTCCGGTACGGGGTCGAACAACACGCGCAAGTGCCGTGGTTGCGTGGCCGTTCGGGTCAGCGTGTCACGGGCGGCGTAGCGCAGTTTCAATACCGGAAATTGAGCGGCGGGCACATCGGCAAGCGACCGATCATACGTGTTTTCCAAAGAAAAAAGCAGCGTATCGGCCTGCCCTTCGCGCACGGCCAGCACCGACAACACCGCCTCGTCGGAGGTGTCGTCGAACGCCGCACGGCCCCAGTGCAGCGATTTCCAAGCCCGAACCGGCCCAATGGGCGGCGTTTCCAACTGCCCGACCGACCACTTGGCCTGAAACGTGCGCCGCAGGTTCAGCACCGAGTCAATGTGATAAACCGTGGTGTCCACCGCGTCGAACGCAGGGTTGTTTTTTTGGTAAACAAACCCGTACGGGTGCGGCCCGGTAATATAGTCCACTAGCGAACGGGCTTCTTTGGCACCCTGCGCTTCTAATAGTTGAAACAGGTTTTTTCCGAAAGAAACCGAGTCCTGCGCCCAGCGTCGGGGCGCGTATCCGAGCGTGTCGTTCCAAGGGTGCAGCGCCAAAAAGCCGACGATGTACTTGTCGGGGATGACCTGCTCCATAAAGTGCATCAGCGCCAACCGTTGCAACGAATCTTGCGTGTTGAACGAAAAAAACGACCGTGTGCGGGTCGGGTGCGTGTTGTACGCGCTGTTGGGCGGATTGGGCACATAGTGGCCCGTGAACGGGTCTTGCAGCATCAGCGCAACGCCGCGCACCAAGCCCTGGCCGTTGAACCCGGCATCGCCAAAAAAGCCCTCGTAGTAAGCATTTTGCATACCGGGAAATTTCTCGCGGTCGCGGTAGGCCACATTCATGGTGAGGAAACCGGCGTTGTCCACAAACACCAGCGAGCGGGTACTGTCCCGGGCTTCGAGGTTGATGAAATCGTCCTCGGCCCACTGGCCAAAATGCGACTGGTTCCAGCCGGGCGGGCTGCCGGGCAGGTACGTGAACGAGCGCTGCCGCCACGGCACTTGCCCGTTCACGAGGCTGTCGCGCCCGATCCGCCAGTAGTACACCGTGCTGTCTTGCAAAGCAACCGGCAGTTGCCAGCGCAACAAACCGCCCGCTTGCACCACCTCGCCGTTGAGCCGAAACGGGCTGTCGAACGTTTCCACGGTGTCCAATTCGAGCAGGTAGCGCATGGGCGCGGCGTTGGCGTTCAGGGTGGAAGCCCAAAGTGTGGGTGGGCTGTTGCGCACGATCCCGTAGTTTTCCGGGGCGATGGGCTGCACATCGTCGGCAAAAATAAACAGCGGCACGCCGGGCACACCGGCTGCATCTTCGAGCGTGTTGTTGAATTGGGCCGGTTGGGGTTGCTCGGCCAGCGAACCATTCGGGTCGAGGGTCACGAGCAGTCTGTTTTGCCCCACGTGGCTACCCGCCACGGGCAGGTTGAGCACCACTTTTTTCCGAAAAGCCGGAGCAGATACGCTATCGGTCAGGCGGTGCAGCAAGGTGTCATTCGGCAGGCGCTGCTGAATGGTGAAGGGCAGTTGCCCGCCCGTGTTTTCGCCAATGTTCGCCACGTCAAATTCCATGCGCACCGACGGTTGCTCTAAGCTGACGGGATTGGGGTCGAAGCGAACCGATTGGTTGTCCACCACGTAGTCCGGTCCCGGGTATTGGTGCAGGCGCACCGCCGGGTCGCCCTGCAGGAGGTTTTGGTGGAGCAAGGCGGCCATGGCCGGGTAACCTGTATTGTTCAGATCGGCCACCGTGTTGGCCATGATTTCGCCAATGGATTTGCCGTAGTCTTCTCCGCCGAGGCGTGCGTAGTACCGCTGCCCGAAGGCGTGCAGGGCATCGGCAAAACTAAAATTGACCGAGGCAAAGTAGGCGATAGCGCCCCGATCCCGGGCCAGCAAAAACTGCTCGCCGATACCCTGCTGCGGAGTGGAGCACAGGCCGGAAAAACAGCCCATGATCATCATCAGCGGGTAGCGGCCCTTGTTGTTGTACACGGCCGGGGCACCGATGTCAAAATCAACGGCGTTGGGCGACGAGTGGCCGAATATCATCCACACCGACACACCGCCGTTGAGCAGTTCCAACATTTGTTCGTAACTGGACAGCTGGATCGGGTCGTTCGAGGTTTTGAAAAAGGTGTGTACCTCGGCACCGAACCGGTTGGTGCCGATTTCGTCGGCCAAGCTTTGCGCATAGCTGCGAATGACTGCTGCCTCGCCTGCCAAGCCGCCGCTGTTGTGGATCACACGTTTCATCCAAGCCTTGCCCGCCAGTGTTTGGGGTGCTGTTGCAAATGTTTGCTCGTGCTCGATCACCTTGTCCAAGTAAACCCGGATGTCCGAGGGTTTGGTGACAGCAACACGCCCGACTGGTACCAGCAAGTCCGACAGGCGTTTTTCCCGCATCACGAGCAATTGGTCAGCTCCAGGGCTGCCGTAGGTGGGCACAAAAAACAGGTCATCGGCCAGGTCTTTTTGCACCTCGGGGCGGCGGAACCGGTCGTAATCCAGCCCTTTTCCTATCAGGAGCAGGTGGCGGGGCGGTGTAGGCCAATTTTTGCAAACAAACTGCACGAAGTTGCGCACCGCCAGCGGGTGAAACCGCACGCCGTAGGCAAATTGCTCGTACAGTTCGTGTACATCCACCACCGACACGGTGTGGCCGCCACCTGCTGCGCTTCGTCGGTAGTCGGCGTACGCGGCCACGTGATCGGCTCCGCCCTGGGTTGGGTCGTTGAACAGCGCGGCGTTGGAGAGGATGACATAGTCGGCGTTTTCGGTGCGGTAATCCCTAAACTGCATGGGCTGCACGGTGCCCACGGTACGGATGCCACTGACCGGGTTGACGAGCCACAACCGCCGGTCTTTGAACACAGGCCGCAGCAGCACCTGCACCAAACCGCCCTGAACGGTCGTCTCGTAACGCTGTTGGTTCACCACATCGTAGAGCACCGGCGCTCCGCCCGACACGTTGAACGCTGCCATTTCGAGATACTTCGGCTCGGAGGGCAAATCCAGAAAAAACTCGGCCACAGAAGCAGACTCAAAATCGAACTGGCGCGGGTAGCGGATAAACACGCCCGCCACACTGTTTCGGTCGTTTTGGCCGATGGCCGAAGCGAGGCGCACTTTGGTGTCGGGCAGCAGCCACGCCGCCGGTATGGTTGGGTTGTTCTGTGTCACACGCCAGTTGTCGAACTGGTCTTCGGCGAGTAAGCTGTCGTTCACGGTCAGGCGCTGGTGGTGCGCACCGAGTGAACAGGCGTAGCGTGTGCTGAGGCGGGCATCCGGTCCGTTCGGGAGCAGTTTGCGCAAGGGAATAGTCACGCTGAAATCGTTGGATTCGTACGTTCCGAAGCCCTCGCCGTTGAACCACGAGTACATGACTTCGCTGCTGATTCGTCGTTTGAAAAGCGCGTTGTTGTACGTATAGCCCGCCACCGACCAGCAGAACGGTTCCTTGGGCGGAGCATTGGTGAGATCGTTGGGTACGGACGTGTATCGCAAGGGCAGGCTCGTTGGTTCCTGCACGAGGTAGTAGGTGGCGGTGTCAGTGATCAGGCTGTACCACGGGTTGAGATTGTCGGCATCCGGGTTGTCGAACAGGTGGCGGTCGAGTGCGTCGCGGTTTTTTTCACCCAAAAACTCCACAAAGTCCTGCGGGCCGAGCGGGCCGTCGGTGGTAGAAAAAAGCGGCACCTGGATGCCGTACCGGTACAGCCGCAGGTCGGCGGCGGGCGTGGTAGCCACGGGAAAACCCGCATTGGCCAGTGCCTGAAACGGAATGCGATACACCCCGTCTTCCGCGACCGGGATGCGGTAGTATGTTTTGGAAAAATCTATCCATTCGTTGCCGTAGAGCGTATCGGTGCCGTTCCACATCTGGGCGGAGGCCGCCAGGGCGGGCAGGAGGAAGAGCGCCAGTAGTCGGGTTTTTAGCATGGACGGAGCCGGTTTGGAAGGCGGTCAAAGGTACGGTGTATGCCAATACCCAATGCTCCATGATTGTCTCCGTCAGTGGCAAAGATAGGCATCCAAACTTTTGGGGACACGACCCGGATTTTTAGTATCTCCTCAGAACATTGGCCGCCCTATCCGGTTTAACCCATTAACATTCAGCCTACGGCCCGCACATGCAACAATTGGATCTGTTACTCGACAACAAAAGCCTCGGCCCCGAACACCGTAACATCGCCGAAAAAGTAGCCAACGCCCAACGGATCAGCCCCGAAGAAGGGCTTTTTTTGTTTGAAAATGCCGACCTCGCCTTCGTCGGCGCACTCGCCAACACCGTGCGCGAGCGCAAAAACGGCCACAACACCTACTTCAACCGCAACTTCCACATTGAGCCGACGAACCTGTGCGTGTACGACTGCAAGTTTTGTTCCTATTCCCGCCTCATCAAGCAGCGCGGGGATGCGGACTCCTGGGCGTTTACGATGGACGAGATGTTCGACATGGTGCGCCGGTACGACGAGCAGCCGGTGACCGAGGTTCACATCGTGGGCGGCGTGCTGCCGCAGTACGACCTGCCGTTTTACCAGTCGTTTTTTCAAAAAATAAAAACGCATCGCCCCGAACTGCACATCAAGGCGCTCACCCCGGTGGAGTACCACTACATTTTCAAAAAAGCAAAGGTGACCTACGAGGACGGCATGCGCCTGATGAAAGAGGCCGGACTCGACAGCATGCCCGGCGGAGGGGCTGAGATTTTTCACCCCGAAATCCGCGAGCAGATCGCCGCCGACAAGTGTACCGCCGAGCAGTGGCTGCGCATACACGAGGTGTGGCACGAGATGGGCGGGCGCTCCAACGCCACGATGCTCTACGGCCACATCGAAAAATTCTGGCACCGCATTGACCACCTCGAACAGTTGCGCCAATTGCAGGACCGCACGGGCGGGTTTCAAACGTTTATCCCGCTCAAGTTCCGCAATCAGGACAACCAGATGAGCCATGTCCCCGAAAGCACGGCAGTGGAAGACCTGCGCAACTACGCCATCAGCCGCGTCTACCTCGACAACTTCGACCATCTCAAGGCCTATTGGCCCATGATCGGGCGGACACTGGCCCAACTGTCACTTGCCTTTGGAGTGGACGATATGGACGGCACCATTGACGATACCACCAAGATTTACTCCATGGCCGGGTCCGAAGAACAAAATCCGGCACTTAGCACACAGCAATTGGTGGAAATGATCCGCCGCGTGGGCCGCCGCCCCATTGAGCGGGACACGCTGTACAACGTGTTGAACGACTACACCGACACCGTTTTTGAGGAGGACAAACAATGGCGCGGCTACTTTGAACTCCCGGTCGCACAAGCCCAATAAAATAGTCAACACACTCCCCCCCTTAGCCGTTTCGCTATGAACAAACTGCGCCTGTCTGCCGTCAGTTACTTGAACACCAAGCCATTCATCTACGGCATTTTCCGAACTGCTTTTTCGGAGCACATTGAGTTGAGTTTGGACATTCCCTCCGTTTGCGCCCAAAAATTGCGCAGCGGCGAGGCAGATCTGGTGCTAGCGCCCGTGGCCGTCATTCCCGATTTGCCGCAGGCCTATTTGGTTTCGGACTACTGCATCGGCGCGGTGGGTGCGGTCAAGACTGTGTGCATTTATTCAGAGAAACCCTTGCGAGAGGTCAGGCACCTGTACCTCGATTTTCACTCCAAAACTTCGGCCACACTTGCGCCCATCCTGTGCCGGGAGTACTGGGGCGTGCAGCCGGTATTTTTGCCTGCGGCCGAAGGTTTCGAGCAGCGCATCGGCGGCGAGACGGCGGGATTGGTGATCGGCGACCGGGCAATCGGCATGGAACGGCTGTACCCGTTTGTGTACGACCTCGGCGAAGCGTGGCTGAACTGGACGGGGCTGCCCTTCGTATTTGCGGCGTGGCTTAGTGTTCGCCCGTTGGAAGCGGAGTTTGTTGAGCGGTTCAATACAGCACTGGCTGCGGGCATTGCCCGCATCCCGGAGCTGACGCAAATCCTACCCAGTATGCCGGGGTTCGATGTGGGTGCTTACTTTCGAGAAAATATCAGTTACGACCTCGACGAGGCCAAGTGGTTGGGGCTAAACCGGTTTTTGGATTTGTTGCCCCAAAAGTGCCCGTCCCTCACTCGGCCTCCGGCGCTAATTTCACCTCCAACCCGTCAAGTGCTTCAGCCAGTTTGATCTGGCAACCCAATCGGCTATTTGCCTGCACAAAAAAGGCCGAGTCGAGCATGGCCATCTCATCATCCGACGGTTCGGACAGGGCATGGCTGCTAAGGATGTAAACGTGGCAGGAAGCACACAGCGCCATGCCGCCGCAAGTGCCCTTCACGGGCAGTTCATAACTTTTGCACAGTTCCATGAGGTTGAGGCCCATGTCGGTCGGGGCAACCAACCGGTGGGTGGTGTCGTTCCGGTCAATGACGGTTACGGAAATCGTGTCTGGCATGGATTTCAGGTTGTTGTGGTTGCCGGCATACCCTCAATGCCCGTGACGGTGGTGTACTTGAACGAGAGTTTTTTTCCGGGGTTCACCAAATTAAAGGCGGACTGGCAGGCGAGCGTGGCTTCGTGAAAACCACAGAGGATCAGTTTCAGTTTGCCGGGGTAGGTATTGATGTCGCCGATGGCAAAAATACCGGGCACGTTGGTACTGTAATCCAGTGTATTGACCTCGATAGCGCCTTTGTCTACGGCCAGCCCCCAATCGGCTATGGGGCCAAGTTTGGGGGTCAGTCCGAATAGCGGCAAAAAATAGTCGGCCTGAACGTAGAAGGAGCCTATCGTGTCGTGTTGCACCTCCACTGAATTGAGTTGGTCGGTACCGTACAGGCCGGTGACTTGGGCGTTGGTGATCAGCCTGATTTTGCCGATTTGGGCGAGATGCTGCATTTTTTCCACGGAATCGAGCGCCCCGCGAAACTCGGTTCGGCGGTGTACGAGTGTCAGTTCGCGCACTTCGTTGGCAAGGTAGATGGCCCAGTCGAGGGCAGAATCGCCGCCGCCGGCGATGACGATTCGCTTGTCGCGGAAATCCTCGGGATTGCGCACGAAATACTCCACTCCTTTGCCCTCGTACTCGTCAATATTGCCGATGGGCGGCTTGCGCGGCTCGAAACAGCCAAGTCCACCGGCCACAAAAATAACCGGCGCGAGGTGTACGCGACCCTTGTCGGTGGTGACCCGCCAACGTCCATCGTCATGTCGTTCGAGCGATTCGGCGCGTTCGCCGAGCGAGAAACCGGGGCTGAACGGTTCGATCTGTTTGAGCAGGTTTTTCACCAATTCGCCCGCCAGCACGCTCGGGTAGCCGGGAATATCGTAAATCGGCTTTTTGGGATAAATTTCGGTCAACTGCCCCCCGGGCTGCGGCAGCACATCAAGGAGGTGGCAACGCATTTTCAGCAGTCCGGCCTCGAATACGGCAAAAAGCCCCACCGGCCCCGCACCGATGATGATTATGTCGGTCTCGATGAATTTTTGATCCATGTTTTGGTGCAGGTCGTGTCAGCGTCCCTGAAAGTTTGCTTTGCGTTTTTCAACAAATGCGCTGGCACCCTCCCGGAAATCGTCAGTGCCGCAACATTGCCCAAATGTGGCCACTTCAGTGGCGAACCCGTCGGTGTTCGGTTCGTAGTAGGCGTTGACGCATTCGATTATTTTCGAGATCGCCACGGGGGCTTTGGCTGCTATTTTTTCGATGAGTTCCCTGGCTTTTGCCACTTCTTCACCAGCCGGTGAAACGTAGTTGACCAGCCCAAGGCGCAGGGCCTCGTCCGCGCCGATCATGTCGGCGGTCATCAGCAGTTCCGTCGCTTTGGTTTTGCCGATGTACTGCACGAGGCGCTGGGTACCGCCATAACCTGGAATAAGGCCGAGGTTCACTTCCGGCTGCCCGAAACGGGCTTTTTCGCCAGCCACGCGCAGGTGACAGGCCATTGCCAGTTCGCAGCCGCCGCCGAGGGCGAAGCCGTTTACGGCAGCCACGACCGGGCGCGAGAAGCGTTCAATGAGGAGAAAAATATCCTGCCCACGCTGTGCAAAAGCAGCGCCCTGCTCCGGGTTTAGGCCGCTGAACTCGGTAATGTCCGCACCGGCCACGAAGGCTTTTTCGCCAGCGCCGGTGAGCACTACGCCTTTCAGCCCCGGTATTGCCGGGGCTTCTTCGCCAAAAAAACGGCGCAGTTCCAGCATGGTGCGGGTGTTCAGGGCATTGAGCGCCTTTTCGCGGCTAACGGTCACGACCGCGATACCGTCGGTCAGTTCAATCTGCAAATTTTCGTACACGTTATTCATCATTTATCATTCATCGTTCATCATTAATTTCAGCACTTCTATTTCTTCCGATTTCCACTGAACAGCGTTTTGCAGGCCGTAGTTGTTGAGGCGGTTGTGGTAAAAATACAGCACACGGAAATTGGAGGAAACAATCCCGCCGCCTTTGGTGAAACTCAGGGGTTTTTCCCGATGGAACATACCGAGTTTTTCCACGCCGTGTCGCACTGTTTGTTCGGCAGGCTGGTGAATTTCGGGCGAGAGTTTGATTTTGCCGTCCCGTTCCCAGGTGTACAACTGTGCCTGCATCTGCTCCACCACCTCCACTACCGAGTCGAAGGGGAACAGGTAGTCGTCGGGAGGCAGGCGCAAGATGCCAAAGATGTCCAATTTTGGGTGCTGGTGGAGCAGCATTTCGAACACGGCAAACGCGACGAGGTGGCTGCTGAGCACTACGTTTTCTACGGCATAGCGCTCCACGATGCGTTCGGCGAGCAGTTTGGTGTACTCGCTTTCACGCTGGCGGTCTTCGTTGATCTGGCGGTCGCTGGCCATGAAATATTCGCCAATATGGATTTCGTTTCCGAAACGGTCGAAGCTGCGCCCATTGGCATCCACGAAATTGCCGAGCACGTCCATGGGTTTTCCGATACTGAGCGTGATGTCGCTGGTAGTGGAAAAAAAACGCCACACGAATCGGAACCAACTGCGCACGCTGAGGCTGTCGTCGCGCAGGCGCAGGTAGTGTTCCTTGCCTATATAGCGCAGGTGTTGTTCAATCAAAAAAGGTGCCTCGAGCACAAAGTGGTAGCCGATGACGATGGGCACGATGAACACCTTGCGGTTTTCGCCGCTCTGGCAAAGGGCGCGTTGTGCCTCCACGGCGGTGCCGAGCAAGCCCATTTTCAGGTCGCGCTCTAATTCGCCGGAGCGCGCACGGGTGCCTCCTGGAAAAAAAAGGCTGTTCACCCCGCGCTGAATGCTGAGGGTGCTCATGGTCTTGAGGGTCTCCAGATAAATCGCGTTTTTTTTGCGGCGATCCACGCGGTAAGCACCGAGGCGGTTCATGAAGTAAGCCGCCGGGCCGAAGTTGTACAGGTTGAGGCCAGCGCCATAGGAGAACGAGGGCAGGCCCATTATCTGGTCCATGGCATAGCCCACGAGGATGGAATCGAGGTTGCTGGAGTGCGTGGGCACCACTACCACTGTGCCGTGCTGAAACAATTGGCGCACGGTTTCCACGTCGCCTACCACCTTGAGGCGTTCGTACAACTGGCGCCGGCCCCGCCAGAGGCTGGCGATACTTTTGTCGAAAGCAGCGTTCAGCAGGCGGTTAAACAGCACGGTCAGAAACCGCTGAGCGAACCGAAATGTGGGTATCTTGAACGTACCCACGATCTCCTCGGCGTAGCGGTGGATGATCTTGCGCAGGATGCCTTCCGCTTCGGCTTGCGCCCCTGAGTCCTTGCGATCGAGCGATTTTGTGATGAGCTGCTTGCTGATCTTATTCCAAAACGACCGGTCATTGGGCGGGTCCACTTTCCAAGGCGATTCCTTGACCCGTATCCGCTCCTGGTAAATCGTCTTCACGATCAAGTCCACCAAGTCTTGCAGTTTTTTGGGTCGAAGGTGTTTGAAAGTGGACTCCTCGATATCCCGGATAAATGCCGTGCGGTCTTCGCTCAGCCGGTTTATCGGCCAATCCTCGATGCTTTCAATGACGCGCGGGTATGTCTGTGTGTTTTTTTTCACAAAAAATTAAGTACAATGTGCTAATTAGGCAATGTGTTAATATGCTAATTCCCAACGATATGCCATCGCTTTTTAGGTTAAACGAATTTGGGTGGCGTATGTAGCCGTGGTTAAGGCACCTGTTTTTTGAGCGATTTGGCAATGAAGTCAAGCACGTCTTTGCGCCCGGCACTTGTCTTGGCAGAGGTAATGAAATGCTGGGGCAGGGTTTCCCAGGTTTCGCGCATGGTGGCGAGGAAAGCCTCGGTGTTTCCACCGGAAACACCTTTTTTGTTCCGATCGGTTTTGGTGAACGCCAAGGCAAACGGCACCTGATGTTCGCCGAGTTGGTTCACAAAATCGAGGTCGGCGCGGGTGGGCGGCACATTGGCATCAATGAGCACGAAGGCCAGCACCAAATTTTCTCGATGGAGCAGATAACCCTCAATCATTGCCGCCAGCACTTTTTGTTGGGCTTTCGACACTTTGGCGTAGCCATAGCCCGGCAGGTCCACGAGGTGCCAGCGGTCGTTGATGTTGAAAAAATTGATCAACTGGGTTTTGCCCGGTGTTGCCGATACTTTGGCCAGTCCGTTGCGGCCGGTCAGCATATTGATGAGCGACGACTTGCCCACATTTGACCTGCCGATGAACGCGAACTCCGGGAAACGGGCCTTCGGGCATTGGCTTTCGGAGGTAAAACTCGATACAAACTCGGCTTTTGTTATGATCATGGCGGCCAACGATCGCTTTTGAGGGCTGCAAAAGTACGTATTTAGCGCACACTACCGGATATTTTCAAATTCACCGCTTTTTCCCCTTGGACGCATACTCCAACTTGGCAAAAACCGGCAGGTGATCCGACGGATAATGGCAGCCCCAGGAATCGCTGAGCACAGCATATTTGCGTACTAACAGGTCGTGCGACACGAAAATGTAGTCAATGCGCAGCTCCACGGGTTCCTTGAAGCGAAAACCGCTGAAGGTGCCGGGCGGGCCGAACGGCGGTTCAATGCTTTGTGCGCGGGAATCGTGCATTTCCTGTGAAAACATCCAAACCGGCTCGCTACTGGGGGTGGCGTTGAGATCGCCCATGAGCACAACCGGATGGCCGTCCGTGTTTTTTTCCCGGATTTGGTTCAAGATCAGCGCTGCCGATGACTTGCGTGCCTCTTGGCCGATATGGTCGAAGTGGGTGTTGAACACCCAGAGTTTCCGTTTGGTCTCTTTGTCCGCCAGCAAGGCCCATGTGCAGATGCGCGGCAAGGCAGCATCCCAGCCTTTTGATACGGTGTCGGGTCGTTCGGAGAGCCAAAACGTGCCCGATTTTACGGCGCGAAACCGGTTTTTTCGGAAAAATAGTGCCGCGTATTCCCCTTCTCCCCGACCGTCGTCGCGGCCTACACCGACGTGCTCGAACTCCGGCAATTGCTCTTGAAGAAAATCCACTTGACGTTTCAGGCCTTCCTGAATACCAAAGATATCGGGCGCGTGGAAGCGCAATTGGCCGACTAAAAACGCGCGGCGCAGGGGCCAGGCATCCTCGCCGTCGGCCGGGTTGTCGTAGCGGATATTGTAGGTCAACACCGCGACTGGCTGGGCAAGCAGGGGCAACGCCGCCGTTGTGGCAGCAAAAAGCGGAATAAAAAGCGTGGGTTTCATAGGCGGCAAATGTAGGCCAAAAGCAGGCTCAAGTTTCAATCTTCAAACTCGCCTTCCCACTTGGCAATGACGACCGTGGCCAAGCAATTGCCCAGCATGTTCACGCCCGTGCGCACCATGTCCATCAGCACGTCCACACCGAGGATAAGGTACACCGGCCAGTCTTGGATACCGAACTGGCCGATCGTGCCCATCAGGATGACCAATGATGCACGCGCCACACCCGCCACGCCCTTGCTGGTAATGAGCAAAACGAGCAGCAGCGTCAGTTGGCCGCTGAGCGAGGTGGCGATTGGATGGTCGGTGGCTTGGGCGACAAAAACCGCTGCGCAGCTCAGGTACAGCGTGGAACCGTCGAGGTTGAAACTCATGCCCGTGGGTAGAACGAACGAAACGATGCGCCGCGGAATGCCGTAGGCCTCCAATTTTTGCATGGCTGGTCCGAGAGCAGCCTCGCTGGATGCGGTGGAAAAAGCGATCGTGACGGGCGACTGGATGGCCCCCCAGAGCTTTCGGACGTTGATGCGCATCACCAGCACGATCAGGCCGAACACTACAATTACGAAGGCAATCAGTGCGCCGTAAAGGGTCAGCACCAACTTGGCCATCGGGATGAAAACATCCAATCCCATGGCCGAAACGGCGGAGGCCATGGCACCCAACACTCCGAACGGTGCCGCGTACATGACCAAGGTAGTGAACTTGAACATGACCGCCGTCAGGCTTTCGCAAAACCCGACCATCATGCGCCGGTGCGCACCACCCGCCATGTTGATGCCCAGACCGAACAGGATCGAAAACACGACCACCTGCAAAACCTGGTTTTCGGCCACCGACTTGGCGATGTTTTCCGGGAAAATGTGCGCCACAATATATTTCCAGTCCTGTTTGGGCGGCCGGTCGGCGATTTCCTTTGCCACGGCAAAGGTGGACTGCAGCGAGTCCACCCCGCGCTGCAAAATACCGGGCCGCAGACTGTCGGGTGCGTTTTCATACTCCGTCAGTAGTTGTTCGGTGCGGCCAATGACCATCGGGGCTGCCACGTCTTTCCAGTCTTTTTTCACAGAAGCGGCCTTTGAAGTCAGTTTTTCGGCCTTTTCACGCACGATCCGGGGGTCGTCGCCAGCCTTGCTCAGGTTTATGGCCAGCAGGCCGAAAACAAGCGCAAGCGATGTGACCGCGATAAAATACCCGAATGACTTGGCCCCAAGGCGACCGAGAGAAGTCGAGTCCCCGTGCCCGGCAATACCCACCACGAGCGTGGCAAAAAGCAGGGGTGCTACGAGGGTTTTGATCAGCTGCAGGAATATTTTTCCCAAGATGTCGAGGTTTGCCGCGACATCGGGTACGGCCCACCCGAGAAATGCCCCCACGACGAGGCCCATCAGAATCCAAAAGGTCAGGCTCGATTTCAGTTTGTTCCAATTCATTGTTTCGCATGGCAGGTTCATGACAAGGCCACGCACAAAAGTAGAACCTTGAGATTTATTCTACATTTTTGTTTCCACTCTCGCGAATATTTACGGTGAGGCGGCTAACGCTGCGACCTTTTCCGCCCCACAACCAACTGAACCAATTCACCCAAGTCCAGCAAGTCCGATCCAGCCACCACCACTGTGGCTATCTGGTAAAACGGCATCCGCTGTTTGAGCAGTCGGGAAATGTGCGCTTCCATTTGCTCGGAGGAAATACCGGTTAGCAGCGGGCGTGTTTTGGGGTCGGCTCGAAGGCGGGCGGAAAGAACCGGCACTGGTGTGTCCAAAAAAACGGTAGTGCCTTGCCCATTCATCCAGTCCATGTTGTCGAAAAAACACGGCGTGCCGCCGCCGGTGGCTACAACACTGGGTTGCTCAAGGCTCAGTTTGTGCAGCGCGTTGCGCTCCATTTGCCGAAAAACCGCCTCGCCGTTCTGTTGAAAAATTGTTTCAATACTCCGTTGTTCGGCAACTTCGATCCGGTCGTCCAGATCAACGAACGGCACGCCAAGGCGCTCGGCGAGCCGGGTCCCCCAGTAGGTTTTACCACTGCCCATAAAGCCGATCAGGAAACAGGTTTTGTCCATGCAAAAATTGGCAATTTGGGTCAAAGAAAGCGCAACTTTGCGCATCGTTTCACAAAAATACGACACCATGAAAAACGGCCTTTTTTTGCTTGCCCTTTGCCTTGTGGCCTCGTTGGGCTGCCAAAACGACAACACCGACTCCGTACGCGAAATCCGCAGCGGCGACGGCCCAAACAGCGCCCTCATCCGCAACCCCGTAACCGCAGACTTGCCCTTGGATACCAACAAGTTGGCTCGAATTGCCTACGTTGAGGAAACCTATGATTTTGGCGAGGTACTGGAGGGCACGGTTGTGGAGCACACGTTTAAGTTTACCAACACCGGGCAGGTTCCGCTCACGATTCTTCACGCCCGCTCGTCTTGTGGCTGCACCATACCGGAGTGGCCCAAAGAGCAGATCGCTCCCGGCGAATCGGGGGTCATTACTGCCAAATTCAATACGGAAGGCAAGTCGCAAGAACAACGAAAGTGGGTTTACGTCACGGCCAATACGTATCCGAACGAGACAAAGGTGCTGTTGGAGGGGGTGGTGAAGCCGAACTAAGAGCGTGTTTAAATTTCAGTCGCCGGGCTGCAAGCGGCAAATTTTGCTTCATACTGCGTTAAAATTTTCGCCGTAGGCCCCCGGCTACGACTGCAAATTTTGTCTTGTCTGAAACAAAATTTGCTCGCTTTCGCCTCGGCACTGAAATTTAAACACGCTCTAAGAGCCGACATAAAAATCAAGTTGGCGCGTACTTCGTATACGATCCAAAACAAAACGAGCCGTCCCGGATACCCGAGACGACTCGCACTTGGGGGGAGGATGAGGGGTCTCGAACCCCCGACCTTCGGTACCACAAACCGACGCTCTAACCGACTGAGCTACAACCTCCGTGTAAAAGTGGCCGCAAGATACTGGCCTGCCGCCCAAAACAGCAACACTATATGTAGAGAATTTTTCAAACTTTCCACAAACGCAGGAAAAGCACCTCCAGCGCCAGGAAAAGCAGCGCAAAAAGGAGGCACCAGCGCCAGAGCACAATGCCTTGATTTTCTTCGTTGACCACCTGCGTGAAATTGGCCTCTGCATTTTGGGCCAACACCTTCATGTTGGCTGCTAATCCTTCCGCCAGAGTCTCTTCCGTGCGGTAACGCAGGTCGCTCTCGCGACGGTCATAGTTGAACGCAAACGTAGCCAATGTGGAATCGGCACGTATGGCCAGATCGTACCAACCCGCCGTCTGCACTTGCGGCCCCGGCGTGAGCAGCACCTTGGCACCAAGCACGCGCTGTTCCGGGATAAACTCGGACGACGGGGCAGTATTTGAGCCGCCGCCATCCGCTGTCAACCGCATTTTGTAGGCCGCCTCGCCACTGGCCGACGGAACGTGGGCCGCCTCCAGCACCTCGTCTTTGCCGATAGTGTACGCAATTTGTCGGCCTTTCGAACCGGCAATAGCCGTTTTGAACAGCAGGGGCACAAATATTTCGGCATTGCGCACCAAGTCGTTCACCTGCTCGTCGAGCGGAGCGGCGGAGATGTAGAGCGCCCCGTCGCCAGCGGGATATTTGGCCAGCATGGCCGAGCCGTCGCGGTAGGTCAGGATGTGTTCGCCCCGGTTGGCCGCCAGTTTAAAATTGCCCTGTGTGCCGGGCAGGCGCAGGTTGGAGCCGGTGTTCAGGTACACGTCGCGGAACACAAATTCTTCGGTATTGATCTGGCTGGCCTGCCGGGGCGTGGGGTCGTATTGCCCCAATGAACCAGCCTCGAAGTTTTGCAAAAACCCGTTGTAGGTATTCAGGTCGGCATTTTGAGGCGGGAAAACCAAAATGTTGCCGCCGTTTGTGGCAAACGTTTTTAGTTCCTGAGCCAGGCCTGAGGTGACCTGCGAAGGCTCGTTGAGCACGATGAGTTGGTAATTGGCAAATTTGGAATAGTCCAGCGCCCGCACGTCGGCGTTGTCCAATTGGAAATACTTGGCTCCCGCAAACGCGTTGTTCAGGTACTTGTTCGGTTGGAGTCCGTTGATGGACAGGACGTTGATCCGCTCGGCAACGGAAAACGACAGGTAGTAATCGTCGTCGAACTGCACGGGGTAGTCCGTCACCGACAGCTTGGCACGGTGCCAGCCTGGGTGCAGGATGTTGAAACTCACCGTGTCGAGGCTGCTGGCCCTTGCGGGTATGGTCAGCGAGCCTACGGGTTTTTCCTGGCCGTCGTGGCGCAAGGCTACCCGCACTTCCTCGGCTTCTTCATCGCCCCGGTTGCTGATGCGCACGACGAGTTTTGCCGGTTGGTTGAGGATTTGCACGGGGCTTTCAAACCAGGCGGAATCAATAGAAATATTGTTTTCGCGCACAGCCCGCATAGGCACGAGATTTACCTCCAAGAGCGTGTCCTTGAAATTTTTCAGGTCGGATATGTTCGCCTGAAAATCGCTGACGAGGTAGGCTACTTGGTTTTGGGAGGTGCCCGTGCCGAGGCACTGTTGTTGGCGGAGCAGTACTTTGGACAGATCGCGCGTAGCCGGGCTGGTGCGGATTTCCTCAATCCGGGAAAGTGCGTCCTCTTTGCCTACCAGGCGCTGGTCGCGGCCCTCAAAGTCGTTGGTCAGTACCTGAAAACGATCGGCGGGTCCGTAAGCGGTCACGATGTCGCGTGCGCGTTTTTTAGCCAGTTCGAGCAACGGCGCGTCTTTGGACAAAGCGGCCATACTGAACGAGTTGTCCACAAAAACACTGACAGATTTTTCCCCCTGCTTGACTTCCGACGAGCGTGGAATGAACGGCTGCGCGAACGCCAGCACCAAAAAAATGATCGCCAGACAGCGCATGAGCAACACCAACAGGTTTCGCAACTTGCGGCGGTTGCTGGTAATGTCTTTCACCTCTTGCAAAAAACGCACATTGGTGAAATAAACCCGTTTGAACCGCCGGAAGTAAAACAGGTGGATGATGATCGGAATGGCTATAGCCGCAGCGGCAGAAAGAAAAAGCGGAAAAAGAAATTGCATATTTGAGCAGGTTTCTGGCTGGCAGGTTGGAAGGTTTCTGGTTGGCCGCGCAAAGGTAGGTTGGTTTTTGGGGAATTTCGGTGCATGGCAAATACCTTTGCTGCTCATGTCTGAACAGTTTTTTTCCCGCCGCTTGCCAGCCGAATGGGAGCCGCAGAGCGCCGTTCAACTCACGTTCCCACATGCGGGTACCGATTGGGCCGATATGCTGGACGAGGTGCTGCCTTGTTTTGTGGAAATCGCCGAAACGATCAGCCGGTTCGAAACGGTGCTGATCGTTTGTCAAAATGCCGCCGAAACCGCTGCGTTGCTGCGAAACGCCGTGCAAGAGCGGTTGGTTTTTGCCGAAATCCCGTCCAACGACACCTGGGCACGTGACCACGGCGGTATCACCGTTTTTGAAAATGAAAAGCCGGTACTGCTTGACTTTCAGTTTACCGGTTGGGGGCTGAAGTTTCCGGCCAATTTCGACAACCAGATCACGCGAAAACTCTGGGAAAAAGGGCTGCTGAACGCCGAACACCGATACCCCGGCTTGGCCTTGGAGGGCGGCGGCATCGAGAGCGACGGGCAGGGAACGCTGCTCACCACCGCCGAGTGCCTGCTGTCGCCCAACCGAAACCCGCACCTGCCCAAGGCCCAAACCGAGGAATGGCTGCGAGAACTGTTCGGCCTCGACCGCGTACTCTGGCTGCACCACGGTGCCCTCGCCGGCGACGATACCGACGCGCACATTGACACGCTGGCGCGGTTTTGTTCACCCCAAACCATCGCGTACGTGCAATGCCCCGACCCCGAGGACGAGCACTACCCTACCCTGCTGGCCATGGAACAGGAACTGCAAGCCCTCCGCACCGCCGACGGCACACCCTACCGCCTCGTGCCCTTACCCTGGCCCGATGCCTGCTACGCCAGCGACGGTCACCGACTGCCCGCCACATACGCCAATTTCCTGATTATCAACAGCGCCGTACTCGTGCCCACCTACCGAGTTGCCCAAGATGCCGAAGCGCTGCGCGTCATCGCCGACCTGTTCCCCGACCGGCAAACCATCGGCATTGACTGCCGCGCCCTCATCGAACAACACGGCTCCCTGCATTGCCTGACCATGCAATACCCCGCCTGTGTCGTCTAATTTATCATTCATCATTCATCATTCATCATTCAAATGAAAGTCGGCCTCGTCCAACAATCCTGTACCCGCGACAAGCAGGCGAATATCCAAAAATCGCTTGATGGCATCGCCGATTGCGCCCGGAAGGGTGCCGAATTGGTGGTGTTGCAAGAGCTGCACTGCGGCATTTATTTCTGCCAGGCCGAGGACACGGCCATGTTCGACCTGGCTCAGCCGATACCGGGGCAGGACACCGATATTTTTGCAGCAGCAGCCCGCGAAAACGGCGTGGTTCTGGTGACTTCTTTGTTTGAAAGACGCGCGCCGGGCATTTACCACAACACCGCCGTTGTTTTTGAAAAAGACGGCTCCATCGCAGGCAAATACCGGAAAATGCACATCCCCGACGACCCGGCCTACTACGAAAAATTCTATTTCACGCCCGGCGACCTGGGTTTTCAGCCGATCCAAACCTCTGTCGGCAAACTCGGCGTGCTCGTGTGCTGGGACCAATGGTACCCCGAAGCCGCACGGCTCATGGCTCTTGCCGGGGCCGAAATGCTGATCTACCCCACCGCTATCGGCTGGGAAAGTACCGACCTCCAAGCCGAAAAAGAGCGCCAGCACGAAGCGTGGTTTACGATTCAGCGCGGCCATGCCGTGGCCAACGGCCTGCCCGTGGTGACCGTGAACCGCGTAGGCCACGAGTCGGACTGGACGGGCGCGACCGGGGGCATTTTGTTTTGGGGGCAAAGTTTTGTGGCCGGCCCCCAGGGCGAGGTCTTGCACCTGTCGAGCACCGACGGGGAAGAAAACGTGGTGGTCGAGATTGACCGAGGGCGAAACGAGGATGTGCGCCGGATTTGGCCGTTTTTCCGCGACCGCCGCATTGATTTTTATGACGACCTGACAAAACGCTACCGAGATTGAGCGGCTGTTTACTTTTGACGCAGACATCCATAGTCTAAAAAAATATTATGCACAGAATTACTACATTTTATGCTTGTTTGATGCTATGCCTGCTGGCTGGCCGGCCCATTTGCGCCCAGGCCCCACCCGGCTACACCTACTGCGCAGACGAGGGTCAATCCTTCACCCTCCCCGCAAAAAGCGACCTCGCCTACGGCGCGAACAATCAGTTCGCATACCTCTACAACCAGACGGGCACGGTCACTTTCAGCAACCCCGTTTTTGGCGACCCGGCTCCTGGGGTGCCCAAAAAGGGTTATTACAAACTCGTGGATGTTGCGGCGGAACTCGCCAAGTTGAAAGCGGCCATCCTCAAAATCAAAAATCACCTCATCGGGACGGCGGTTTTGATGCCCACTCAAATCAATGCTCAGGCCGACATCATTCAGGCAACCATCTCCTACGTCGCCGACGACAGCCCGGTGGTTTTGCAGGCCCTCGATTTGGTGGATTGCTACGACCTGCTCAAAGGCCCCATTTTTATCAACGCCGCCACGAAGGGCGGTTTCCCCAACAATTTTGACGCATTGGACGGCCACGAATTAGTGCGGGCGGTGTTTTTGGTGCAGCAGGGCATCCTCGACCACATTTTCACGCAGGGCAATTTCCTGAAATACAGGCCCATTTTGCTCGGTCGGAAGTTCAAAACGGCAGACAATTTCCCCGGCGTTTGCCCCGCGCCCGTTGATTCGCTGGCAACATTTACCGCCAAAATTAATGCGACGATGCCAAAAGATTGGGGCAGACCGACGGCTTTTTCGACAACGCCCGCCCGGCGGCCAACGGGGTTTTACCTCGCCCCGGGGAGTCTGGGAAAGGTGAAAGTGCCCGCCGCGCTGGTTGGAAAAGGGTTCAAGGTTTTGGTCGGGGCGCACTCCTACGACATGAAGAACAGAAACAATTGCAGACGATTTTTCCGCGTGACGAACACGTTTACGATTAACGACACGATCACCGAAATCGCCAACCCATTCGGCGGCGGCATTTATATCCTCGTGCCGTATGAAATTTATGAAGGCGTGGTGGACATTCAGTTGACGAACGTGGTTCCCGCGCCATTTTTCTCCGCCAAAATTTCGGACAAAACGACGCTCCAAAACTGGCTCGCCGTCCAGCGCACGAACCCCGCGCCCTGGGCCGATTTTGAAACCGACAAATACATGATGCAGGTGCCGCGCAAGTGGATTTACAATTATGCCGACCCCGTTTCGCTCATGGCCGACTGGGACGACCGCATGGATGTCGTCTCGAAAATGCTCGGTTATCCGGCAATTCGGAGCAACACGCTGCTCTATTTGCAAGTGGATGTGGACATCATGCACGGCTTCTACGGCATCGGTAACCCGCAAATCAATAACACTTACGACCCTGCGGAAATCGGCAACGGCAACAAAAACCACTGGTTTTTGAACCCGGGAGTCAATTTTTGGGAAACGGAATTCCATGAAATGGGCCATGCCCAGTTGTTCAGCAAGTTTCCCGGCGAGACCGAAGCGGCGGTCAATGTGCCAGCGGCGGCGATTTTTAATCGGCTTTACAAAGTGAACATTGACACCGCGCTCGGAAGGTCGTTTGGCAACAATCCACAAATCACCCGCGACCAGGCGGCGATGAACTGGATGGTCACGCCAAATTTCCGCGCCGGAAACCCGATGGACATCTCGAACACGACCAAAGACGAAGTGCGCTACCAACAGCGCGGCTACGCCAAATACATCGAAATGGCCGCCCTGTTCGGCTGGGAAATGATCGATTCCTTTTTCCGAAAAGAGAATCTGGACTTCATCGCCCAAACGCCGGGCGACGGGTTGACGGAAATTGACAGCCGGATTTTGCGGTTTTCGCGGACGGCGGGGGCGGATTTGCGCCCGCTCGTCCATTTCTGGGGCACCCACCCGAACAACAAGCCCCTCCTGAAAACGCTGATTGATGCCGAAAACCTGCCGCCCTCGAAACTCATTTGCGACCGATTGACGCATTACAAAGCCATTCTTCCGGCCAACAACGCAGAGTTTTTGGCCCACGGCATCGCCTTTTTTGGCGGCAGCATCCCGGCGGGCGGCGACCCGGATTACGGCTCCGGCTGGTACAACATCTGGAAAACGCAGTATAACACGAGCCACGGCACACTGGGCAAACAGGCCGCGCAAAACATCATTGACCTTTATTTTCCGGGCGGCTGTCCGGCGGCTGCCGCGCCGCCGACCGTGACCGCAACGAGCCAAAATATCTGCCCCGGCCAATCCGCGACCTTGACCGCGAGCGGCGCGATGTATTACGAATGGAGCAACGGCGAAACAGGTAGCATCATCACCGTTAGCCCGAGCGCGACCACGACTTTTACCGTTACCGGAAAAACGGCGGGCGTGCGTTCTGCGCCTGTTTCCGCGACGGTCACGGTCAATCAAATTCCAGTTGTTTCCGTTGAAAACGCCACGATTTGCGCCGGACAAACCGCCACTTTGACTGCAAACGGAGCCGCCAATTTTGAATGGAGCACCGGCGAATCGGGCAGTTCAATCAGCGTAAATCCAACCGAGACGACTACTTTTTCGGTCATCGGTACCAGTTTGGGCTGCGCCGCAGCGCCCGTTTTTGCCGAGGTTTTGGTCAATCCGCTGCCGATTGTTTCCGTTGAAAACGCCACGATTTGCACCGGGCAAACCGCCACTTTGACTGCAAACGGAGCCGCCAATTTTGAATGGAGCACCGGCGAATCGGGCAGTTCAATCAGCGTAAATCCAACCGAGACGACTACT
>JBEBHD010000051.1:0-24216 GCA_040080915.1 Saprospiraceae bacterium | reverse complement strand
GATAAAAAATAGGCGAGGGCCGCGGTACAAACGAGTACTGCGGCCCTCGACCGTTTTGGGCATAGCTAATCACTTACGCTCCAGCACGCCCAGCCCAAACAAGGCAAAATCGTACTTGACCGGATCTTCGGGGTCGAAAGCGCGGAGATTTTCGGTCAGCTCCAGCACGGCTTTCCAATCCGTTTGAGGGCGTTGCAAAAGGCCTATTCGCCGGGCGACGCGTTCCACGTGTACATCCAAGGGGATAAGCAACTGACTCGGGCGGATTCGCCGCCAGGCACCGAAGTCTACCCCGGCCCGGTCTCGACGCACCATCCAGCGCAAGAACATGTTGATGCGTTTGCAGGTGGAGCCGCGTTCGGGCGTGGCCACGTGCTTGCGGGTGCGGTGCGGTGCCCACGGGTGGTCAAAAAAATCGCGGTGAAAGCCCGTGAGCGCATTTTCCACGGTCACATCGCCGGGGCGGAGGTGGCGGGCAAAAGCATCTTCGAGGGAATTGTGCCGGCGGTAGTAATTTTGAAAAAATTCAAGGAAATACAGCGCGTCCGTGGCCTGAAACGTGCGGTGCTTGAAATCGAGGAACCGCTTGCGATCCTGCTCCTCGTGCCCGACCACGAACTGGTGCGGCGTGTTGTCCATGAGTTCAGCCAGTCGGCGGGCGTTCCGGATGATTGTTTTTCGTTGGCCCCAGGCCAATGTGGCTGCCCAAAAGCCCATGATTTCCCTATCCTGCAACCCTTCAAACCCGTGCGGCACGCTGATCGGGTCGTCAGCGATGAAGGTTGGTGTGTTGTACCGAAGGACGGCAGCTTCGAGAAAATCGCGCATAAAAAATGGGTTAGAGGGTTTCTGGTTGTTTGTCACCCCGCAAGGGGCTGGTTTGCCCGCCGAAGCCTTGGCGTAAGCGGGCCTTTCTGGTTTCTGGTTAGAAGGTTAGAGGGTTTCTGGTTAGAGGGCAAAGGTCGTGTTGTTCCAGATTTTTTTGCAGTTGGATGAAATCGCAAGAATCCTGTACGTTTGCTGACCAATTCTCAATTCGTCATCCCACCGTTCAACCAGAAACCAGAAAGGCCCGCCTACGCCAAGGCTTCGGCGGGTAAACCAGCCCCTTGCGGGGTGACAAACAACCAGAAACCTTTTAACCAGAAACCTTAAAACCTCCAGTTTTATGTCCGAGCCGCAACGCCTCATCACGATTAAAGCCGCCCTTCAGGAGCGGCGCATGCCTGTTTACCGGAAGATCATCCGCTGGATGTGGCGCCTGTCCATTGCCTGTGTGGTGGCGTGCATCGTCGTATTTGTCGCCATCAGTTTTGCGGCCATTCCGTCGTTCCGAGAATTGGAAAACCCCAAATCGGCCCTCGCCAGCGAAGTGCTCGGCGACGACGGCACGGTGTTGGACCGGTATTTTGTCGAAAACCGTGTGCCGGTGACCTACGACGACCTTAGCCCCTACCTCGTGCAGGCGCTTATCGCTACCGAGGACGAGCGTTTCCGCGATCACAGCGGTGTGGATGCCAAGGCCGTGGCCCGTGTGGTGGTACGCACCATCCTCCTGAGCGACCAGAGCGCGGGCGGCGGCTCCACCATCACGCAGCAATTGGCCAAAAACCTGTACTCCGACCGCAAGTTCGACGGGATGAACAAGGCCGAAAAATTGCTCGCGCTTGCCTACCGAAAGCTCCGCGAGTGGATCACCGCCATCAAAATCGAAAAACGCTACACCAAAGAGGAAATCCTGGCCATGTACCTCAATCAGGTGGATTTCGTGAACAACGCCTACGGCATTCGCGCCGCAGCGGAAGTCTATTTTGGAAAAACACAAAAAAAACTCAAGGCCGAGGAGGCCGCCACGCTGGTCGGCATGCTTCAAAATCCCTCGCGCTACAACCCAAACACCTACCCCGAGCGCTGTATCCGCCGCCGAATGGTGGTGCTGTACCAAATGTGGAAAAACGACTACCTGACCGAAACTGAGTATGACAGCCTCAAGGTGCTGCCCCTTGACATGAGTCGGTTCAAACGGGTCAATTTCTCCGACGGAACCGCCCCGTACCTGTGTTCCGAACTTAAAAAAGACGTTCAGACCATCCTCGAAACCCCCGAAGCACGCAAACCCGACGGAACGGAGTATAATATCTATCGCGATGGCTTGCGCATTTACACCACCATTGATCCCGCTTACCAGCGTCACGCCGAGGCCGCCATGGCCGAGCAAATGAAAAAACTCCAGCAGCGGTTTTTTCAGGTCTGGAAAAACCGCGATCCTTGGACTTACCGCGGGCGCGAAACCACCCCTGCCGAAATCGAATTGCGCAAGGAAGAACTCTGGAAACTAATGCGAACCAGCGACCGATACCAACAGCTCTGGCCCGAATACATGAGCGAAATCGGCGACCGCATTCAGGACAAGTACGAGTTCGAAATTCAGGACGCGGATATCCTACGCATGTTGGCCGACGAAAAAGACCACAAAACCATCACCACCCACGTGGCCAAAAACTGGCTGACGGCCCAGCGGGCCGCCCAGTATCGCCAGATCATGGACAGCCGCGATTGGCTGTTGCTCAAAAAACAGTGGAGCGCTCTGCAGCGGGATATTATGGCCCGGTACCGGAAAAAAATCCCCATGACCGTGTTCGACTGGAGCAGTCCCCGGCTCGAAAAAGACACCGTCATGTCGCCCTACGACAGCCTGCGCTACCACCGCATGTTTTTGCAAACGGGCATGTTGGCCGTGGACCCCGCCACCAGTGCTGTAAAGGCTTGGGTAGGCGGCATCAATTTCAAGTATTTCAAATTCGACCATGTGCGTACCATGCGTCAGGTCGGCTCCACGTTCAAGCCCTTCGTGTACGCCACTGCCATTGCCCAGCAGGGCATCAGTCCCTGCTACCAAGTGTACGACCTTGCGGTGACCATCCCGAAAGGGTACCAAAATTTCACCACCATAGCTGACTGGACACCGGCCAACTCCACCGGCTCGTACACTGGCAACCTGCTCACACTCAAGGAGGCGCTCAAGGGTTCCGTAAATTCCGTAAGCGCATTTTTGATGAAACAAATGGGAAGCCCCGAACCCATCCGAGGCTTGCTCAACAACCTGGGTGTAGATTCCGCCGCCCGCCGCCCCGACGGTGACTACCGCATCCCCAAACAGCCTTCCATCTGCCTGGGGGCTGCTGACCTTACCGTATGGGAAATGACTTCAGCCTACGCGGCATTTGCCAATCAGGGCATGTACGTGCAGCCATACGTAATCAAAAAAATAGAAGACCGCCACGGCCGCGTCATCTACCGCGCTCAGCAAGACGAACACCCTGCTCTGCCTGGCAACGTGACCTACGTCATGCTCGATATGCTGAAGTACAACGTGCTCGGCGCGCCCGTCGTCCGCGACCTGAAAAGCGAGGTGGGGGGCAAAACCGGTACCACTAACGACTACACCGATGGCTGGTTCATGGGCCTCACGCCCCGCCTCGTGGTAGGCACCTGGGTGGGCGGCGAAGACCGTTGGATTCGGTTTCGCGACTTTTCCGATGGCCAAGGCTCGCGCATGGCTCGGCCTATTTTCGCCGATTTTGTCAAACGCCTTGAGGCTGATCACGCTTCCGGTTACGACTTCAATGCCCGATTCTTCCGCCCGCCCGGTGACTTGGAGATCGAAATTGACTGCTCCAAATACTTGGATGGTGCCCTGCCCGCAGGCGACGAAGAAGATTTTGCCCCGGACATTTACAACGACCAGTACAACGACCAAGCCCCTGTAGCACCTAGCAACCAATCGCCGCCCGGCACAGCTACCCGAGTCAAGCCTGCCAGTAAAAAAACAGACTCCGGTTTTGAGGATAACCATTGAAAGCAGGGGGCGCGCTGCTTCAAAATTAGATAGGCTAAACTACTACCTGTACGCCACTTGTGGTTCCCACCATTAGGCCGAAGGCCATGCACAAAACCTCGCAGCGCGAAGTATATAAATAAAAAAACCCGTCCTGCATTGCGCGTGACGGGTCCTACATTACTGCTCTGTGTTATGCTCAAACTACTATGCTGTCTGGGTGCTTTTACTTGCGGCCAGCCTTGGGCTTGTCCGCCTTGGGGGCCAGCTTTGCAGCGGCTTTGGGAGCGGACACAGCCTTTGCGGGCTTCGCATCGGCGGCTTTGGGAGCCTTTGCTGCCGAATTGGCGGCCTGTACGACCGGTTTTGCAGCGGCGGGCTGTACGTCTTGTGCCGCTTCTTTTTTGGAAGGCTTGTTAGCCGCACTCTTTTTGGGAGCACCGATCGTTTGGCCGATCAGGTATTGCTCCTCTACCATCTTGCCGTCTTTCCAGGTGCGGCGTATCACCTCGCTGTACACCAAGTTGTCGCCTTGGCGGTTCACAAAATCAAACACAAATTGAGATTCGGTCACATTGCCAGCTACTTGGAGCGCCGAGCGCTCAATGCGGTTTACGGTGGCAATGTTTTGGAAAAACCAGTTCAGGATTTCCAATTTTTGGGCCTTGGAGCGGGTGATATTTTGGTCGTTGCTCAACGTAACGCAGTTGTCGGCTGCGAATTTGTCGAATGCGCCGACGATGTCCCCTTTCAGTACTTGGGTATCCAGCGCATCTACGAGTTGTTGTACATTCATAATTGGTCGAACTGCTTTTTTAGTGACAATTTCGTGCCGCAAAGGTAATGGAATACACACTAACAAAACAATAGTTCGTCAAAGACTTTTTTTTAAACTTAACATGAAATTTAAATTGGGTAAAAAATTCGCCCCTCCTTGAATCAAGAGATGTATTTTTCAGATTTAGGCTATTTGATTAAAATGCAAGAATTAAATACTGTTTGCTATTGAGATTTATGTCTATTGTTTTTATTTTGTGTTTTTTAGGATAAAAACAAACCATGTTCATGCCAAACACGCTCTAAACCAAGCGACTTTCTGGCTTACGGATTCATTTTGATCGAATCGCTCAAACCAGCCAAAATAACACCTTGGTGAGTTTATCAATCAGGATACCTTTCGGCCACACAAACACTACTTGTCATGAAAAATTTGATCACCCTCCTTCTGTACTGCCTCTCCGTCACCGCGCTGCTTGCCCAATCGAACGGCGAGAGCGACCTCGAGATACTCAGCTTCAGCCCGACCGAAACCGTCCTTCGGCTCCAGATCGGCGGCTTCGGAGAAACCACGGTGGCTACGCCCAACGGGACGGCCATCATCCCGCGATTCGAGGGCGGGACACCATTATTAGTTAAAAGTGTGCCCGATGTGCCCAAATATGCCACGGCCTTGGCGATCCCGAACAAAGGCAACATGGCCGTGGAGGTGATCGAGAGCGATTTCATAGAAGTCCAAAACATAACGATGGCTCCTTCTAAGGGCAATCTGCTTCGGAAGGTAAACCCCGCGGATCTGCCGTTTGATTATGGAGAGGCCTATCAAAACAACGCATTTTTCCCAGGCAAACTGGCCGAGATGCAAACGCCCTTCATCTTCCGCGAAACCCGCGGACAAACGCTCTGGATTTTTCCGGTGCAGTACAACCCGGTGCAAAAATCCATGCGGGTGTACCGCTCCATCACCTTGCGCGTGTACCACACCGGCGGCTCTGGTACGAACGAGCAGGCTGGTGGGCCGGTCACTCCGGCCCAAAGCCGCGTTTTCGATCAGCTGCAACGGCAGTTTTTTGCCAATGGCAGCCTGCAAGCCGAAAGCCGCGGCAGCGGTGGCGACACGCCGGAAAAAATGCTCGTTATCGCTGAGGACAACCTGTTGGCTGAATTAGAGCCATTGGTCACCTGGAAACGCCAGATGGGAGTTCACACGACCGTGGTGCCGGTTTCGACAATCGGCTCGTCGGAGGCGGACGCGGTTCACGAATTTGTAAAAAAATACTACGCCGAGCACGGCATCTCTTACCTGCTGCTGGTCGGCGACGAATTCGCCATCAAACCGCACATGCGCCCCAGCGGTGGCACCTCGTACGCCTGCGACAACTGCTTCGGCTACATGAGCGGCGACGACCACTTCCCAGAAATCCTCGTCGGACGCCTC
The DNA here is from genome assembly GCA_040080915.1 of Saprospiraceae bacterium. GTDB lineage: Bacteria > Bacteroidota > Bacteroidia > Chitinophagales > Saprospiraceae > M3007. The sequence goes on along the minus strand of JBEBHD010000051.1, from coordinate 18,163 downwards.
CACGCCAACACGCCCGCGCAATTGCGGATCATGGTAAACCGAAACCTCGAATACGAAATTGACCCGCTCACCGACAACAACAACAACTGGATGGCCACCGCTATGGCATCAGCATCAGACGAAGGCCTTGGCGTAGGCGACGACGGGCAGGCCGATTGGCAGCACGGCAACGAGTGGAAATCCAAACACCTCGCTGACGGCTACGAGCAGTACTGGGAATTTTTCGACGGCGACCACACCGCCGACTCCCCAACGCCCGGCCATTTCACCGCCGACCAGCCCGGAAACCCGCAGTATTCTGCCTTGGTAAATGCCATGAATTCACGTGGCGTTTCCCTGTACAACTACACCGGTCACGGCTGGGAACAAGGCCTCGTGAGCGGCAATTTCACCACAACTGCCGTCAGCACGCTGAACAATACGGGCAGGTACCCGATCCTAATCGCCGTTGCTTGCTGCGCGGGCAATTTCACCAACGGCGAATGCCTCGGCGAAGCTTGGCAACGCGCTGGCGACTACAACACCGGACAGCCCCGAGGCGGCATCGCAGGCTTTTTCTCCAGCGATTTTCAGAGCTGGAGTCCGCCCATGGAAGGCCAGGACGGCATGAACCAGTACCTCGCCGATGCCGATGGCATCAACATTTCGCCCACAATGTGCGGCATGATGGCCTTCGGAAATGCTGGCATGATCGCCGCCTACAACCAAGGCGGCGAAGCAATGGCCGATTTTTGGATTCCCTTCACCGACCCGACCACGGTGCCACGCACGCGCTACCCGCAAACGCTGGCGGCGGCACACCCGGACTCCACGGCATTTGGAGCCACCAACCTGACCGTGGCCTGCCCGGTGGAAGGAGCCTTGGTCAGCCTGTACTGGGAAGGCCAAACGTGGGCCGTGGCCCGCGTGCAAAACGGCACGGCCACGCTCGAATTCGCCCCGCTGGCCAATGTGGCCGACTTGGTGGTGACGGTCACCCAGTTCAACCACCTCCCCTATCAGAGCACTGTTCGGGTCAAGCCATCTGCCCAGCCTTTTGTGGTAAACCAGCCTGCGACCATTGACGACAGCGCTGCAGGCAACAACAACCAGCGAGCCGACTACGGCGAACTCGTCACCCTGCGCATCCCGCTGCAAAATGTCGGCTTGGCTGCGGCTACTAATGTACAAGCCGCACTGGCTACGACCAACCCGGCGGTGACCTTGCTCGACGTGCAAGCCAACTTCGGAAACTTGGCCAGCAATGCCTCAGCCACAGCACTTTTCCGTTTTTCGGTGCGCAACGACGTGCCCAATGGCAGCAAGGTCGTGTTTGATCTGACCGCCACCTACGACGGCGCTCCCGCCAATACCACTAAAATAACGGTGCCACTGTTCGCTCCGGCCCTCACGATCCCGTCGTGGTCCTTGGAATCCGTGACCCTCCGCGCCAACCAGCTTTACGGCGGCGAAGTGGCGGTCGTCCGTATCCTCAACCGCAATACGGGCGGCAGCGACCTGCCCTCGGCCACGGGCGTGCTGAGCTCCCTGTCGCCGTATCTGACCGTGACCGCCCCCGCAAACGTCGGGCTGCTGAGCGCCAGCAATGGCGAGCAACTAGCCGCATTAGACTTGGTCGTTTCGTCCGCGACACCACCAGGTACAGTCGCCTATTTGAAATACGAACTGCAGGCAGGCGCGTACAGCGTTGAGCGGCTTATCGGGCCGTTCGTGATCAACGCCATCGTGGAGACCTTCGAGAGCAATGATTTCAAAACATTCAACTGGGAACTGCCGGGCAATTTTCCGTGGACGGTCTCGACGGTTTCGCCGTACTCCGGCTCGCACTGCGCCCAGTCGGGCAGTATAAAGGAAAATCAGATTAGCACCATGCTGATCAACCTGCTCGTGGAGGAAGACGGCATAGTTTCCTTCGCCCGCCGGGTGAGTAGCGAAGAGGGCTACGACTTCCTGGTTTTTTCGATTGACAACGTCGTAGTGGGTAGCTGGAGCGGAAATGTGCCTTGGAGCGAAGTATCGTTTCCTATCGGGGTTGGCCAGCACGAGCTGCGCTGGACCTATTACAAAGACGAATTCGTGAGTGACGGCCAAGACCGCGCCTGGGTAGACGAAATCCTGTTGCCCAAGTACAAGACTTCCACGGGCGCACCCGCGCCGGAGGAAGTGCTATTCAACCTCGCCGTTGCGCCCAACCCCACACCGGGCATGCTGACAGTCCGGCTGGACCTGCCCTCCGAGCAAGCCGTGAGCATTCGGGTACACGACCAACTGGGCCGGCTGGTGCAAACCGTGCAACCGCCAACCCGTTTAGCCGCCGGGCCGTTTACCCGCTCGCTCGACCTGAGCAGTTTCGCGGCGGGCGTTTACCTCGTGCAGGTGCAAGGCGAACAACTTGGAGAGGTGGTGAAGGTGGTGCGGTATTGAGCGGGTGAGCGGGTGAGCGAGTGAGCGGGTGAGAGGGTGAGCGAGTGAGCGAGTGAGCGGGTGAGAGGGTGAGCGAGTGAGCGAGTGAGCGGGTGAGCGGGTGAGCGGGTGAGCGGGTGAGAGAGTGAGTGGTGGATGAAGCGCGTTAGTGCCCGTGATTTTTAAGGCAGAAGTGTTCCGGCCAGCTGGTCACAGTATTTTTTGACATCCACTGTCAGGGGATTGATCTCGTAGGCTTTTTTGAAGAGGCCCTCGGCTTCGCTCTTTTGGCCTTGCTCCAAGTGGTAAATCGCCAGATTGCGCAGTATATAAGGATCGTTTGGAGCTAATTCGCAGGCTTTTTCCAAGTCTTCTAAACCTGCGGGAGCACCATTTTCCCTATAATTGATGAAGGCCAATTGGCTAATGGCGTAGCTGTGGTTGGGGTTTTCGGCTATTATTTTTTCAAAATTCGGCTTGGCCTCGGCGTAGCGCTCGAACATAATCCGGGCGAAACCCTGATTAGCGAGCGCGTCGTGGTCGTCGGGTTTTTCGGATTGAAGTTGGTCAAATACACGCAGTGCCTCTTCGTGCTTCCCGGCCATGCTGAGCATGATGCCAAGGTCTTGGCGATGGGTAGTTCGGTAGGTATTATCGGGGTAATCGAGCTGCGCCAGAGTCGTGGCTTTTCCGAGGTCGCCAGCGTGCCAGTAGTTCAAAATGGCCCATTGGTAGGCAGCCGCCTGTCGGAATTTCTCTTGCGCCAACTGCTCAAAAACCGGTGCCGCCTCGCTGAACCTGCTCTCCGAAACCAACCGTAGGGCAGATTGAAAGTCGCGCCGTTTTTGCTTTTGAAAAAACATCTCCCGAAGTTGCTGTCCGTCGTTGTAGGTTATAGTACCATTTTTTAACAAAATGGGGCGCGGGTTAGGGGTGATGTTTCGGATAAAGTCCGCCACAGCGGAAACGATAAACATGGGTGCCAGAATTTTGCCAAGAGCTGACGCTGGAGCGTCACCGCTAAACACTGCTAGCCAAATACCCAGTCCCAACAACAGGCTGAACGCCGGCCCGGCAAACACCATCAGGGCCTCCTGCCAATCGTTCCCCATAGGGTTGGAGGGCATGCAAAGCCCTTTTTTCCAGAGTATAGATTTTTTTTCGAGGTAAATGTGCAAACGCCAGAGGGGAATTTTTCGACTGTTTTCCTTGTCGCCGTAGGAGCCGACGTACATTTCCACGGTACCCGTGGAAAAAAGCAATGCCGCAACGGAGTGGCCCAGTTCGTGGAAAAAAACCGTGATGTGCGTAGCGATCGGGTACACCACGAACAGACAAAAAAGGACAACAAAGACGGGCTGAAAGGACATGGTGCGAAAAAGAAAGAGAGGCAGTTTTGTTTTCGGCAAAAGTAGGGCAAAATAAACCCGCCATCACCGACGAGATCGGGATGGCGGGCGAGCCGCTTCGGGCCGGAGGCCCTCACGAGCGAGAGAGGTTTTGTTGCTCGATCAGAACAAATCGTGCGCCGGCCATTTTTTGATGGCGGCCCGAATGTCCCACATCAGTTTGTCCATTTTGCCAGCAAACTGGTCATTGGCCGGGCGGGTGTTGACCGCAATGGCCCAGCAGAAACCGTCGTTGGTGCGCACCATTTCGGCGATGGTGCCGGGCAGGGCACCGTTGTGCCAGTAATTGGGCACGCTGTTTACGCTCCAGCCTTTGCTGTAGCCGTTGTTGGACTGCGCCGTCGGCTCGGTCATTTCGTCAATGGAGGCTGCGGTCAGGATATCGGCAGGAGCATTGAAACGATCTACTCTGACCAAGAAGCGCACCAAATCAATAGGCGTAGCGATCCAGCCGCCGTGTGCGTCCATGCGGGTTACATTCATGTTGTACGGGTCGCCGGGGGCGTAGTATTTCACCTCGTTGGACTTGCGTTGTGCGAGCGTGTTGCCCGCGATGTCCATGCCTCCGATCCCGCACTGCGCGAGGATATCCTGTTTGAGATAGTCGGCATAGCTCTTGCCGGTCTTGCGCTCGATAATGCGCCCGAGCAGGCAAAACCCGAAGTTGGAATACGAGTACTTGTCGCCGGGGTCGTCGGTGAGAGCGTTGTTGTCCAACGTGTTGCCGATGAGGGTGGCGAGGCTCCACGTTTTGTCCTGGAACATGGGGTCGTTGTTTTGGTTGCCCCACCCTCCGGCCGTGTGGGTGAGCAGGTGCTCAAGGCTGATGCCTTTGACACGGTCGGAGTAGGCTTTGGTGCCATAAGTGGTGCCGAGCAAGGTGCCCGCGCCGAACACCTTGTCGGTCAGTTTCAGTTTGTTTTCCTGGATGAGGCGCATGATGGCTACCGAAGTAAACGGTTTGGACACGCTGGCTACGCGGAAGCGGTGGCGCGGTGCCACGCGCTCGCTGGCTTCTTTGTCGGCCATGCCGTATGTTTTGGCCAGCACAAGTTTGCCGTTGCGCGACATGGCAAACGAGAGGCCGGGGATATCGTTGTCGTCCATGTATTTTTTCACGAGCGCGTCCACGGCGGCCATATCGGCACCGTTGAAGGGATCGCTACTGACCCAAATGCCAGTATAGTTGTCCTGGTTGCCGAAGGTGCCGCCATTGACCCAAACCGGGCGGTAGCCCTGGTAGTACTGGCGGTCGAACTCGTCCTGATAGCCCTGGGCACCCACGATGTTGTGGCGGGCCGACCAGGCGGGGCCTGCAGATTTGTCCCAGATAGCAGCGTATTTACTGGAATATCCCGACACTTTGACGAGGCGGTAGCCCTGATCAGCGAGGGTATTGAACTCGGCTTGATACTGGGCACTCGTCAGTCCGTGCTTAGCTACCCATGCCGGGCCAGCAGTTTTTTCCCAAATGGCGGCGTAATAGTCGGTGCCGCCCACGGTGTAGCCACTGATGTCAGTGAGGCGGTAGCCCTGCCCGGTCCATTTGTTGAACTCAATCTGGTATTGGGCGGCGGTCATACCGTGCTTGGCGGCCCATTGAGGTTGCGGATTTTCTTTCACAAAAATAGCGGCATACTTGGCTTGGCCGCCGGAAGGGAAACCGCTGACTAACACCGGGCGGTAGCCCTGACCGGTGAGAGTGTTGAACTCGGCTTGGTACTGGGCGGCACTGAGGCCGTGCTTGGCTGCCCAAACGGGGCCGTTTGTTTTTTCAAAAATAGCGGCGTAGCGGTCCTGACCAGCGGCGCTGTATCCGCTTACTTGGGTGAGGCGGTAGCCCTGCCCGGTCCATTTGGTAAACTCGGTCTGGTACTGGGCAGCGGTCAGGTTGTGGCGAGATACCCAGTTTTGTGCATGAACTGAGGCGACGGCCAAGGCCGAGAACAGGATAAAAAGTGTTTTTTTCATGTCGTAAGATTGATGCTTGAACAGTTTTTGAGCGAATTGAATGGCCTGTATGTATTGTTTTCGAAACAAATCAGTTTTCGTTGCCGCCACCAGCCTCTTTTTTGATTGGCTTGGCGGGTTGTTGTGACTTATCTGCCGGTGCCTGATGTTGCTTGGGGTTTTGCATTTTCCCCTTCAGCGTGCCGGGTGTGCCGCCGGTGGAGTCGGGTGCGGGCTGTGGCGCGGCGGGTGTCTCGGTGGGCGACCAGTCGTCGTAGCGCAAGCCAGAAGAGGTGCTGTCAGCGGGCATCTCGCCTTCGGCGGGCGGGTTAAAACCGGGGTCGGTGTTGGTTGTGCCGTCCGTATTTTGGGGCAGCGTGCTGATCGTCTGGGACACTTTTTGGAGTTGTTGGTCCAATTTTTCCTGTCGTTGAGCTTCGTTGAGTTGCACCTCCGGGGCTTTTTCAAACTTTTCGTAGCCGGAGGTACTGCCAGCCAGTTCGTCCCAATAGCGCCAGCGGTAGGGCAAAACGAGGTGGTCTTGCAGGTGGGCATCGGTGTACTGCCGGGCCTCGCGGCGGATGTCGCTGAAGTAGCTGGTTAGGCCTTTGGTCAGGCCGATCAGTTCAATGATGAGCAGGAAAAACGCCCCGCCATCCACCTCGTCCTTGGTAATGGAAGCATCAGCCAGAGCCTGCTGGAAGTTAGCCGCGTAGAAATCGGAGATATCCTGGAGTTTGTACCCGAGGCCGTCGGAGTACATATCGGGGAACTCGGCGATGGACTTGAGTTTTTTCGAGTTCATAAAATCCTGCTTGACGTTGTTGAGCAGTTGGTTGGCGCGGGTGGCCGTCTGGTCGTAGGCACTGCGCAATTTGAACACATCGGATTTTTGCAGGTTCGGGTTGGACTGCACGCTGAGCACCGCGCTTTCGGCATTGATGCGCAGGTCCCGAAACTTGGTCATAAACTCGGTGTTCAGAAAATTGGTGAGAGCCGGGCCTATTTTTTTGTTGGGTTGGGCGGCGGCACTCAGGGCTGCCAACAGCAATACGAGCGGAAGAAGATGCTTTTTCATAACTGTGTGCGGTTGTTTTATGCCACAAAAGTGCAAGTACGGAGCGGCAGGAAAAGGTAAAGAAGTATAAAAAAAAGGCAAAAAGGGTTTAGGGGGGGAAATGTGCTAATTTGAAAATGTGCTAATTAGCCACTGTGGCACTTTTTTAGGCCACGGGCACACACCAACCAATCGCACGGAAACCCCCGGCGGTATTCCGCAAAAAACTACATTTGCCCCAAACTAACTACTGCTCTTGTTTATGCGGCATCTTGCTCTTACCCTCCTCGCGCTCGTTTTATTTGCATTCCCATCTCAACTTTTTTCCCAGCAAACATTCCCGCAAGCGGCACCAACTGACGTGCGCGATCGGGCGTATGCTTTCACTAATGCAACCATTTTTGTTGACTACAAAACCAAATTGGACAGCGCCACGCTTGTCATTCGCAAGGGTGTGGTGGAAGCCTGTGCCAAAGGTGCTCCTGTGCCCCAAGATGCCGTTACCGTGGACTGCTCCGGCAAGACCATCTACCCTGGCTTCATTGACGTGTACGCTACCGGGTACGGTATGCCTGCTCAACGTGCCGAAAACCGGGCATTTGGCCAACAAGCCCCCCAACCGCTAACCAGCAAAAAAGGCGCATACGCTTGGAACGAGGCGCTCCGGCCCGAGTTCAGCGCCGCCGATGCCTTTACCAACGACGAAAAGGCCGCCAACGAACTGCGCAAGCTTGGCTTCGGAGCTGTCCTCACGCACCAAGCCGACGGCATTTCGCGCGGCACCGGAGCTCTTGTGGCTCTTGCCGACGAGCGCGAGCACGAAACTATGCTGATGCCCCGGGCCAGCCACCACCTGTCGTTCCGAAAAGGCAGCAGCACCCAAAACTACCCGTCGTCGCTTATCGGTGTGATCGCATTGGTGCGCCAAACGTACTTGGACGGCGACTGGTACAAAACCACTGGCCACACCGAAGAACGCAACCTGTCGCTGGAGGCCTGGAACGACCTGCAGGGCCTGCCCCAGATTTTTGAGGCCACCGACAAGCTCGATGTGCTGCGCATCGCACGTATCGGCCAGGAATTTGGAAAAAAATATGTAGTGAAAACTAACGGCGACGAGTACCAACGCCTCGATGAGGTGAAGGCCACCGGCCAATCGCTGATCGTGCCCATCAATTTTCCTGAAGCCGAAGACGTGAGCAACCCGTTCGACGCGCTCAACGTGTCGCTGACCACACTGAAACACTGGGAACTGGCCCCTACCAATGCCGCACGTGTGGCCGGGGCGGGCATCCCGTTTGCGCTGACAACAGCCGACATGCGCGACAAAAAGCAGTTTTGGGCCAACCTGCGCAAGGCTGTTGAAAGTGGCCTTTCCGAACAGGATGCACTACGGGCACTTACTTGGCAACCTGCCCAATTTGTGCAAGCCTACGACAAGCTCGGCAGCCTCGAACGCGGCAAAGTGGCCAATTTTTTCATAGCCTCTGGAAATGTATTCAAGGCTGAAGCGAAAATCCTTGACACTTGGGTGCAGGGCAAACCGTTCGAGGTGGCCGCCGACAAAACGGAAGGCGTAAACCTGCTCGGAAAATACAAGTTGACTGTCGGCCCCGATGCCTACACCCTGACGGTGAAAGGTAAAAACGAAGCCCCCGAAGCCGAAATCATGCGGTCAGACAGTAGCGCGATCAAGGCGACCGTTTCGTACAGCAACGGCTTGGTGCTGCTAGGCTACCCAACCGACACTACCGGCAAGACGTTCATTTCGCTGAGCGGCGAATTGCGCGGAAAAAACTGGGCTGGACGCGGCTCTTTGGCCAACGGCACTTGGGTTTCGTGGAGCGCCGAGCGCACCGGAGACGCGCCTGCCGACCGGCCCAAACGCCCCGAAAAAGCCGCCGCCACCGCAGAAACCGGAAGCGTGATCTATCCCTTCGCAGCCTTTGGCCAAACCGAAAAACCCGCTCCAGGCACCTTCCTGATTCAAAACACGACCGTTTGGACCAACGAACGTGAAGGCATCCTGCGCAACACCGATGTACTAATTTCTGGCGGAAAAATCCAGCGCATCGGCCATGCACTGCCTTTGCAGGACAATGCCACGGTGGTGGACGGACGCAACAAACACCTCACCGCTGGTATCATTGACGAACACTCGCACATCGCCGTTGCTCGTTCCATCAATGAAGGTACCCAGGAGTCTTCAGCGGAAGTGCGCATCGGCGACGCACTCGATTCCGAGGACATTGACATTTACCGCCAACTGGCGGGCGGGGTCACCAGCAGCCACCTGCTGCACGGTTCGGCCAACCCCATCGGCGGCCAGACGCAGCTCATCAAATTGCGCTGGGGTGTTGCGCCCGAAGCGCTGAAGTTTCCAAACTGGCCCGGTCAGATCAAATTTGCCCTTGGTGAAAACGTCAAGCAAAGTAACTGGGGCGACAATAACCGCACCCGCTACCCACAAACCCGCATGGGCGTGGAGCAGGTTTACACCGATTATTTTACCCGGGCGCAAGAATACGCGCGGCTTAAAAAATCGGGAAAACCCTATCGCAAAGACCTTGAACTGGAGGCACTCCAGGAAATCCTGGAAAGCAAGCGCTTCATCACCTGCCACTCCTATGTGCAAAGTGAAATCACCATGCTCATGCGCGCGGCCGAGCGTTTTGGTTTCAAGATCAATACTTTCACCCACATTCTCGAAGGCTACAAAGTGGCCGATCAAATGGTCAAGCATGGTGTAGGCGGCAGTACGTTCAGCGACTGGTGGGCCTACAAATTCGAAGTGTACCAAGCCATTCCCTACAACGCCGCCATCATGCACAAACAAGGCGTAACCGTATCCATCAACTCCGACGATGCCGAAATGGCCCGCCGGTTGAACCAAGAGGCCGGAAAGACTGTGATGTACGGCAGTGTGCCCGAAGAAGAGGCTTGGAAAATGGTCACCCTCAACCCGGCCAGGCTCCTACGCGTGGACGACCGCGTGGGCAGCGTAAAAGCCGGCAAAGATGCCGACCTTGTTCTGTGGAACGACAACCCTCTGTCCGTGTACGCCAAGGCAGAAAAAACATGGGTGGACGGCGTGAAATACTTCGATCGGGAACACGACCTGAAGCAGCGCGAATGGGTTCGTCAAGAACGGGCACGGATTATTGCTAAAATGCAGGCTGAGAAAAAACCTGGCTCCGGCAGCGGCGAACGAACCGGGCCAAGGCCACGCGAACACTACCATTGCGACAGCGTAGAGGACGAAGGGAACTGAGAAAAAATTTAACAAACTTTTTGTTTAATAAAAACATTTTGTGTTTTACATTTGCTGCGGAAAGCAAGGACAGTTTCATTTTCAAACTTCCGCACAGGTATCATGGGTAAAACAAAAATGTACGCAGACACGGAGGGCAATAGCAAACAGCAGGGTGGCCGGGCAACGCCCGTAAAACAGACCAAGAGGTCGAGGATGCCGGGTACGTTTGTTTTTGAGCAACGCGAAATCCCCACATTGAATGTACTGTTTCGCCAGATCGTTTGGCGGCTTCGCCGCAATTGGATTGCATTCCGGTTTCAGGCAAACCGCTACACATTGGGGTTGTTTCGCGAAAGGACAGTTCTCAAACTGAGCACGCTGGGCCTGCTCAGCTACATCGTTCTGTTCACGGAAGTGGGTACAAATCTGCTTAATGAGCCGTCCTACACCGAGTACGAGCCATTTCACCCAGTTGAAACTTCCTTGGAAGTGACGGAAAAACCGAAGGGCAAATCGCTGGTAAGCAAATCGAAGAGCGTTTCGCCCGTGACGTATTCCACCGATTTTAAGCCGGTAAACAAGCCCAAAAACGATGCAGCACCGCTCAGTGTAAAGCAGATGGATCAAACTCGGGCAGACCTGTATGTGGCTCGATATTCCACCATTGCAGTGAAAGAAATGCACCGGTACGGTATACCGGCAAGCATCAGTTTGGCCCAGGGTTTGGTCGAAAGTCGCTTCGGTACCAGCAAACTGGCCGTGCGTAACAACAATCACTTCGGGATGAAATGTTTTTCCAAAAACTGCCCGCGCGGGCATTGCTCCAATCACTTGGACGACCATCACAAGGATTTTTTTCGGAAATACCAAACACCTTGGGAGAGTTGGCGAGCGCACAGTCAAATGTTGGCCAATGGGCGGTACGCCAAGCTGAAAAAATATGGCCGCCACTATCGCGATTGGGCCAAAGGGCTGGAACGACTGGGTTACGCAACAGACCCGTCCTACTCCGAAAAATTGATCGGCGTCATTGAGCGCTACAACCTGGACCGGTTTGATCGGTAGGATAAGGGCATCACGAAGACCGATACGCCACCTCGTGATACCCCTTGGTGTGCGGCCCTAAAAACAGACGGGCGTAAATGCGTAGCACGGCCAGTCCGTCAAGGATGATGTTGAGGGCGATTAGAGTCATCAGAAAGTATTGGTCCTTATTAACGTTTCCTAGCATGATGTCCTCGCCGATGAAAGTGGGTGTGATGGGGAAACCCGACATGCCGAGGCTGGCAATCATAAACACGATGGTGATGCGTGGATACTCATACGAATGACCGTGGTGGCGATCCAGGGCAGTACTCTCCCCCCGTCGGCGCAGCAACCACAGGCACCAGTAGCCTGCAACTGTGGAAACAACGATGCCGCTCAGGTACAGGTAGATTTGGCCAAAATCAAACTGATTGTTGAAGGCAATGGCCAATGTCAGGAACAACTGATTGATCACCACAAACAGCCAAGCCCGATGAGCCGATTGGCGCTCGACGAAGGCTTTCAGGATGAACGCAAAACCGAGCAAGGCCAACCCGATGGGCAGCCATCTCAGCATGTCGGCTGGTATACGCTCGCGATAGGAGGCGGCGTACATACCTACCGCAAAAAGCGGCAGGCACAGCCACGCTGCGCCCCAAGTACTGATAAACCCGAGGCGATTGCCCAGGAATTTCATTGGTTTCCAAAGGAAGCGATACGGGAGCACATCCAGGTTCCACTCCCGGATGCTCATGGTATAGGCGGTGTTGCGCAGTTTGTCAAAAAACGTGTTCGTCGCGTTGTGTTGCGGCGGGATGAAGTTGAAAAACTGGTCGTGGATCAGGTAGTTCAGTACTGAGGGCGACATTAGCAACTGATACGTGCGCAAGAAGGCATTTCCCGCAAAATGCACTAATGCCAGCAGATGAAGCCCGAGGGCCAGTTCGATAAAAATGATGCCGATCTGCGCAATGGACGAGTAGGCGATTTGGGTTTTGATGTTTGATTGTACCCGCGCTGTCAGCGTGGCAGTCACACTGGTGGCTAGCCCGATCAGTCCAACCAAAATTTTAAAACCGACGTTGGCCTCCCACATCGGAGCTGTGCGCAACAACAGAAAAACGCCGACGTGTACCGACAGTGATCCGTAAAAAATGGCGCTCGAGGTGGTTGGCCCTTCCATCGCTCGCGGCAGCCAGGCCGAAAATGGCAGTTGCGCCGATTTCACCATCGCCACCACCAAAAACACCAACGGTATAGCCCATTGATAAACGGTGTTCGCAATAACAGGCTGCCCTTGCCGCTGCAGATCCTGCAGCTCCGCAAAGTGGATGTTGTGCCCAAAGTAGTGGTGACATAACCAAATGCTGAGCAACAAAAACACGTCGGCGACCCGGTAATACGACACCACCTTGAGCGCGTTTTTCACCGGCAAATATCGCTCGCGGTAGTAGGCTACGAGGAAAAATGAGGTGATGCCGATAAACTCCCAGCCGATAAAAAGCGTAACAAGATTCCCGGCAAACAGGATGAAACTCAGGCCTGTGTAAAAAAACAGCAGGTTGTTGTAAAACCGTTTGAAGCCCTTGTCCCGGTGGATGTAGTAGCGGCTGAACGTCAGCACCAAAAAAGCCAGTATCGCCGACACGGCGAAGTAAGCTGCCGAGTTAATGTCGAAGAAAAAACCAATGGAAAAATCAGCCGTTTCAGTGCGGTACAACGTGAGGCCATTGGTATGCTGGTTGGCAAATCCGCTTTTGGCCCAAAGAAAGAAAAACCAAAGGAATACCGCGCTTTGCAGACTGACCGTGGCAATGGAAGTCCAATAGATGGCATTTTCCTTTTTTGGGGGGAGGCAAAGGCTCGCGGCGAAGCCCACCAATGGGATGAGCACTAAATAATGAAGCAAATCGCTCATGATGAAGATATCGTTTGCGCTTCCGGTACTGCGGACAGCGTTTTTTTAAGTTTGTTGAATCAAAGGGTTTACCGCTCTGCAAGGATATGCACCGGCAGGTTTTCTCGCGTAGCGTGCAGGATATGGTTGGTCTCCATGCCATCCACAGATTCGATAAGGTTGTGTATGTCGCAGACTACTTCCACCCGATCCCGGAGAGGCTTGTAGGGGTGAAATGCACCTGCCTTGAAAACATGGAAACCGTCGGTTGCCGGGTTTATGGCCGCGAGGTGTACCCATTCTTTCTCAAACCACTCGTATAGGCTTGGCTCCGATTGGATGGTTCGCAGTACCACCTCCGGGTCGTGCTCCACGAGTATCAGCAGTCGCACCGGGTCGTGTACTTCGATCATCTGCAGGGGAAGGCCAGGGCGAAGATCGCCATCGCTGCTATTGGCCACGCCGATAAGGCCTACCACGTGGTGGGGCAGTTTGGTGCCCGCACCGAGTTTCACGTTGTCCATACGACTGAAGTAATACTCCAAGTTTATCCCCCCGCACACGGGCGGCAGGGGGCGCATTACGCCAAGTAGTCGTTTGCCGTCGGGGTCGGTGCGGTAGTCGTATGAGTTGAGGAACGCACGCCGGTCGAGGAAAAGACCTTTGGTAAGGCTGCGGTGGCCGACGAAACACAAGGCGTTGGTGCCGTGGCCGAGCTCGGGCCTCGGCTCGAAGTACGACACCGAGCGTAGCCGTATCGCCTCGCGGATTTTCCGAATATCCTGTTTAGTGCTGATGGAAGCGAAACGCCGCGAGCGCTCTTTGGCATTCAGGTTCAGGGCATTCTCAAAAGTTTCCCGGTTGCGTGCGTGCGCCAGCGCGTTTTCCGGCGAGAGGTTTTTTTCATCAAAAAATCCGATCTCGTCTGCTGCCGTGTCGTGAAGGCCGCCAAGGAACTGCATTGTGGCAGGCAGGTGCAAGCCGCGCTCGGTCAATGCTCGGCGTACATTGGGGTGGTTGGCCATGAAGGCGAACACACGGGCGTTGACCGAGCCAGGTCTGCCGCTGCATGCACCGCAGTCGTGCGCCCCGTGGTGCGGGTTATTGGCGCTACTCGATCCATGACCAATCACATACACAATGCATGCAAAATCGCGTACCATGCCGATGCCCCGCAGCAAATTCTCCACCCGATCCGTCATTTCCGTCAGGGAAAAGCCCACTTGTAGGCCGTTCTCGGTGTGGCTAAGGTCGGTGTTCTCGATGATTAGGTCGGTATCCAACTGCATGTGTGAGAAGGCGTTCGAGATGGCCGGACTCATTTTCGGGCGGAACAGGTTCAGCGCAAGTTTGACCGCCGCCCACATTCCCAGCGACAGCGCAATGAAAAACCCAGCGAGGAAGTGGTGGGATTTTTTGGAGTGAAATACTTCGTGCTCGCGCTTGTGTCCGGTTTCAGTTTCCTTTACGAGGTACTTCGGCGTTACAGGTGCGGGGCAGAGTTTTTCGTAAAATTTGCCCCCGGCTGGATGGAAGAAAAATTCTACACCGAAAAACCCCGGGCATCCGAGGGTTTCGCAGTGGGGATCGAGCATTTCCAAATGGCGGCGCAGGGAGTCCTCCCGCTCGTCAATGCAAAAAATCGCCTGCATGGTTTTGTCTGGAATGTCTTCCTGTTCCGGCTCTTGTTGCAATGATCGGAGATGCTGGAGGCCGGCGAAAACCTCGTCGTAATAGCTCCACTCGAAGGCATCCTGCCAGATCATCAGCACCTGATCCAGCTCGGTCAATTCTTTTTTGGCAAACATCTCCATCGGCTCCATCTCATCACCTTCGCCGAGAGGTCGCCAGTTGGAAGCTCCCAATTCCTGATCGAGAGCGTCTATTTCCAGCAGCAGTTCCAAAATAACGGCATCCTCGAGGCTGATTTTTTTTGGGTACAAAACACAGTCGGGCCTGGCCTCCACGGTAGCCACCATGCCTGACCAGCCCCGGTGGCCAAATTGCTGATCGTATAGGTACTGCTCGAACAACGCTTCATCGCCCACTAGTACTCGCAGCAGGCCGGATATGGTGCAATTCGCTTCATCGAAAAGTATGGTGCGGGCACGGCGAGAACGCAAAAAGCCAGAAGTCAGACTGCCTTTTTCTAAGTTGCGCACTGCGGCCAGCAGGCCCTGCTCCACGAATGGGAAATGCCATAGCGCGATACCTTGGTCCAAGTAGCTGCCCAGAATACGGAAGAGCAGGGGCTGCACGAGGTTGTCGAGATCGACGTGGTACCGGCTTTTCCAGGCCGCTCGCAGCTGCCCCACGCGCGGCGCGTAACCGTGGTTGTAGGGTTGGTTCAGGGCGCGGTTTTTCCAAGCCTCAGTTTCCAGTTCCCCGTGACGTTCCCGGATCACGCGCTCCAGTATTTCGCCACGGATGCGACCGATCTGGTGCAGGCGGCGGTACTCGTGCAGGTTGAAGGTGACCTGGTAGCCGAAAATGTCTGAAGCCGTGAAAATGGCATCGTAAAAGGGCAACTCCTGAAATGCGTGCAGGGTATTGTGGTGGATAAAATCCTTCAATGGGGTCTGTGTGGGCAGGTAGTGCTGAAGCTCGTGCAGCACGTGCTTTTCATCAAACAGATGTGGTATGTGACCCATGATAGTAGTTGCTAAAGTTGTAGATTTTGTGTGAGAAAAAGGCGCGGGTTTTGCCATCGTAAACTTTCCGAGTTTCTAAAACATGGAAGGTTTGTGGATAGCTCGCTGCAAAGCGTGCTACTGTTTTTTGTAAAAATCTATGTTCGAGAGTAGTCCAACTTGCAGGGTATGGTTCTGTTCAACCCGTACCCCGTCGGCCTTGAAAATCGTCTGGTACAAATAACCCATCTCCAAGCGTCCGATTTTTGGTAGCCGATAGCCGATCGCTACGTACAAACGGTTTTGGTCGAAGATGTTGGCCCCTACATTTTTTCCAAAATTGACCATCACCTCGTCGTACACGGTGGCGTACAGCGATTTGTCTTCAATGGAATTGCCCCGGAAGGGTACCGACACCCGGTTGAGGATGCGCATGCGGTTGGTGTAAACGGCATCTCCGAGCGAATATGCACCGGTGGCCGAGTCAAGGGCAGGTAACTGCACAAATCGCTGCTCCATGCGCAGGCGGTTGACCCACTCGAGGCGGCCTGCTTGCGACTTGATCTGCATCTGTTCCCACAGCCGGTGCTCCGGGAAAGCGGCCTTCACTGGCTGGTCGCCGTAGGGGTATGTTTCCACGAAACAATAGCCCATCGTAGCGAATACTTGCGGCGAAAAATGGTAGTTCAATCCCGTGCGAAACAGCACTTGCTGGGGGCTGGCGACCCAATCGCTCCGACGCAACTGCGCTTCGAGGTGTACGCCCCAGCGTGGGCTAAACTTGTGGCTGCCGAAGTACATGAACCAGGCGTTTTCGCCGGTGGCGTACTGCCGAACAGGTATTTGTTGGGCCAACAGGCTCTGGCAGAACAAGGTCAGACAAGCCGATCCAGCCAACAGGATTTTTTTGGTCATTGAAATAAAACGATTCATGCTTGAGCAAGCGGTTGGGATTTTTTCCGAGCCGCCAATTTATGCCCCGACAGCGGCTTGTGTTCATCCAAACCGACGATCTTGACATGGCCGCCCGAAAGTATGTAATCGTGCTCGAAATGATGGAGATTTTCCATCACCGAGTGGTCTACCAAGTGCGTTTTGGACAAATCAATTGTCACGTGCATGCCCTGTGGGATAGCCTCTAATTTGCTTTTCAGGCCGAGCCAGTTGGTGAACAGCGCCGATTTTTCCACTTCCACAAGGTATATGCTGTCCTCGAACGAAACGCTTGCGGGCGAACGGAACAGTCCCTTCACTGGAGCACCGTTGAACAGGTGTATCAGCGTATTAAGCGCCATACCGGCGAAGATACCCACCAGCAGGTCTTCGTATAGTGTGAAGAAAATGGTGACCAAGAAAATGGCCACCAATACAGCGCCGAGCGCCAAGTGCCAGCCGGTGTCGCTGCCCCCAAAATCAGCCACCGCGCCCGCCACGATCTAAGCAAAAAGCCTCGCAGCCGCCCAAGACAGAGGCATCGAACCTTATGTCAAGCGCCTGCCAAAAGAGGAGAAGGAGAAAAAAACCGAGCAATCTTTTCATGGAAAAATGCCCAAAGGGCGAAAAACGCGGCGAAGGTAGCAGAAAAGGATTGAACGACGCAAGGCCAAAATGTACTGTTAGAAATTCTTTGACAATCTGCTGACTACTTCACTGTTAATCATAAACGAAGGGCACGGTACCGCGTAACATGCGCGACTCCGTGCCCTTCTTAATTATGGGTGGAAAAAATGCCGAACCTACTTCAACTGCTGTACCGTGTCCCAGATCGAATCGCAAAACGCGGCGTATTCCGGTTTGTCGCGATCAATACGCCATTCGCGCACGGTGTCGCCTGTCTTGATTTTTAAATAAAACAGGCCTTGATCGCGGCAGTCGGGGCAGCCCACGCTGCCATCGGGTTCGTTGTACAGAGCCGCAGGGATTTGGGCCTGAAGTCCTTTGGCGAGAGCTACTTTGTCCGACGGCAGGTTGGTGGATTGAAATGGTATGCTTGGGGATGTCAGCGACGCGTACGCCGCATCGTCATCGGCAACCAAGCTGTCGTCCTCCAATTTGAACACCGTGACACAGTTGCCGACGCAAAAACCGTGGGCATAACCAAAAATGAAATAGCCGGAATCGGATTCGGCTTCTTTGCTGCAGCCAATAACCGTAGCGAGGGCGAGAAAAAAGAGCATTTTTTTCATAACACAAGATTGTTTTTTCCTCCAAGACGGGGTGGCTGGTGGGTTGGGTTGGGTTGGGTTGGGTTGCCGGATTACTTAACGCGGGCTTAACGCGGGCTTAACATTGCCTCGGTTCCTTTGCGGCACAAAATGAATCTGGCATGAAAAAATTGATCTACCCCTTCACACTGCTCGTTTGTCTGAGCGCCCAACTCGCCGCCCAAACGGTAGTCAACATCACCGATGCCGACATCCAGCCCGGCCAAACAATCAACTGGACCAAAAACAAAGTTTACTTGCTCGACGGCATCGTGTTCGTGGAAGATGGGGCCACACTCAACATCGAAGCTGGCACGGTGGTGAAGTTCACCCC
>JBEBHD010000273.1:0-6789 GCA_040080915.1 Saprospiraceae bacterium | reverse complement strand
AAGGAATATTCGCCCGTGCAGTCGCCCATGCCGTTGCTGCTCGTCGTGATTGTCTGGTTTGCAGGACAAGCCAGCGTCGGGTTCTCGTTGTCGTTCACCGTCACGGTTATTTGACAGGAAGTGGTCGTATTAGCGCAATCCGTCACGGTCCAGACGATCGTAGTCATGCCTTTCGGCAAATCCACGTTCGCCAGTGTGTTCGTCATGTTCAAATCGTTGGAAATCGAGGCGGAACAGTTGTCGCTGAACGTCGGGTTAAACTCGGTTCCTTGCACTGTGTAGTTGCACTCGTTTGCGTCCGTGTTTTTTGAAAATGGCGAACCAACAGGGCAAGTAATCGTCGGGGCTTGGGTATCTTCCAAGGTCACCGTTTTGTCGGACGTGTTCACCGGGATGAACGCAAACTCGTCGCTGTAGGCTTCCAACCCAGCAGGCGCGTCGCTCACGGTGATGTCCGTGTTCATGTCGCAGGTTAGGGCCTTTAATACGAGGGTAACCAGTGGGGTGCCATCCGTCAGGGTAACTCCGTTGGTGGTGGCGTTGAAATCGAATTGAATATAGCCACTGCCGGACATTGCCGAATTGAGGTCAATAGTACCGCCCGAAATGATGGCAGCAGTGGAGGATATATACTGCCATTTGGTATTGTCCCAGGAAACGCGTGCCGTGCCAAGTGTGGCAAGGTCGGTAAAGTTGTCAGTTTTGATTTCAAACGTAGCGTTGGTCATGCACTCCACCGGTGTTGGGCCGTCAGCGTACAAAGAAACGGAAGTATTGTACACGGTCATCTGGTCTGTTGCCATGCCGGAGCAGCCGTTTCCGTCGGTGTAATTATAGGTGATAGTGTACGGCGAGCCAGCCACATTGCCAGTGAACTCCCAGTCCGTGCCGTTGAACGACACGCCGGTACCGGAATACGTGCCGCCAGAAGGCAGGCCGCTGTACTGCATAAAGGCAGAATTGGTCAGCAGGGTGACTTCGTTGTCGTAGCACTGATCGTCAATCAGGTTGAGCGTCACGACGGGGTTGGCAACGCCCGTCCATGTGTACGTCGTCACGGAGGATATGTCGCAGCCCGGGCCGTCGCAGTTCGTTCGGATGGCTATCGTGTTGGAGCCGACCGTTGCCGCAAAGGGTGTCAGGGTTGTCGTGAATCCCCCGCCGTTGTGGGAGTATTCGATGTTGCACGTTCCAGTGCCGCCGCCGGTGGTCGTCGCGCCGGTAAGGGTCAGCATTTGGCCCGCGCAGACCGTGGCTGCAGCAGGCGATTTAGTTGCTGTTGGGGCAGTCGGGTCTGCCACGCCCGTCCATGTGTATGTCGTCACGGAGGATATGTCGCAGCCCGCGCCGTTGCAGTTCGTTCGGATGGCTATCGTGTTGGAGCCTACCGTTGCCGCAAAAGGTGTCAGGGTTGTCGTGAATCCTCCGCCGTTGTGGGAGTATTCGATGTTGCACGTTCCGGTGCCGCCGCCGGTGTTCGCCGCGCCGGTAAGGGTCAGCATTTGGCCCACGCAGACCGTGGCTGCATTGGGTGATTTGGTCGCAGTGGGTGCTGTCGGGTCTGCTACTACAGTCACCACAGCAGATCCTGCGGTTGTGGCAGCGCACGAACTTGCGTCTGAAACTGAAACCAAGGTATAGGTTCGGGTTACGGTTGGGCTGACCGAAATGTTGCTGCCGCTGGTGTAGCCGGTTACCGTGGCGGTGTTGCCCGCCCCATCGGTATATACTACGGTGTAGGGGCTTGTTCCGCCAGCCCCCATGGTCACGGTCAGGTTGGCACTGCCGCCCGTGCAGATGGTGGTTGAGCCGGCGATGGTGGCGGTGTAGGCGGAGCAGGTTGAAACAAACCAAGAAATAAGCACCGCTCCATTTGCACCATCACCCCCAGCGCCACCATCATCACCAGAGCCGCCGCCGCCGCCGCCATACGATACACCGTCCCCACCTGCGCCGTCATCTCCTCCCGAACCACCATTTCCTGTTCCGCCAGGATTGTTAGCGCCTCCAGCACCTCCATTGTGCGTAGCATCACTACCGGCGTCGCCAACGCCGCCAGGATTTGCGTCTCCTGCTGCGCCGCCACCGCCACCGCCTTCATTGTTATCCCCAGTGCCACCGTTTCCGCCTGTATACGAAGTTTGATTCAACACTGTTCCAGAAAAGGAACCATTACCACCAGTCCCACCGGTACTGCTATTGTTCCCATCACCACCAGAGCCACCAGTAGCAGTAATCGTCCCTGATGAATGGGACACTATTGAGTTCCCTCCTGAGGAACCATCGTCATTGGTAGTAGGCCCACCGGGGCCACCGGTACCTACGGTAATCGTAATATTGTCGCCGGACATCACACTAATCGTACCGCCAGCATAGCCGCCGCCGCCGCCGCCGCCGCCGCCATCTGTTCCGCCGCCGCCACCATTATCCCTTTGTCCGCCGCCGCCGCCGCCGCCCCAAGCGTGTACCGTGACAGAAGTTAATCCTGTAGGCACTGTAAAGGTATCGTCTGAACTATAGATTTTCTCATTGCTCACATTTACAATCCCGATGGCATTAGAAAAAAAAGTATCGTCATCGTAGGTTGACGGAGACGCGGAATGCCCCCACGAACCTGTGGCCTTGAGCACGCCCCCCAACCTAAGAATCGTAGTGGTGTGTGTAAACGTACCGAGGTTGGCAACCACACCGGTGGCTATGGAAAGGTCATTTTCAACTGTTCTGGCACCGCTGAATGTTTTGGTTCCTGAGCCAGAAAGCGTCAGGTTGCCATACGTCTGCGAACTGTTCAGCAAGGCAACGGCCTGACTCGAGCCAGAGTATTCAATCGTACTTGTAGCGCCTATTGAGTGGGTGTTATAATTGGTAGGTAACGTATTGGTTCCTCCGATTTTTAGCGTCGCGCCGTTGCTCACGGTTAGTGTGCCGCCAGCAGCCGACCTGTTGATCGTAAAGGAGGAAAGATCAAACGTACCGGAGGAAATAGAGAGGTTGCCATCTGGTGTTCTGTTTTGGTCCAGTGTCAATGTTTGTCCTGAGGTGAGGCTAACGGTAAGGTTGTTTAGCCCTTGAGTAGTCGTCCCAGAAATGGCAAGCTCTACACCAGTTGTTTTTGTGTTTCCCGTATAGGTAACATTGTACCTACCTGTCCCTTGTAATGTCCCGGTCATACTACCTTCACTTCTGATAATGTTCGAGGTAGTGGCCATCGTGAGGTTTGTGCCCGCTGCCAAAACCCCTTGTTTTAGGTTTAATGTACTTCCATTGGCAATGGTTCTGGCGGCATTCACAGTCAGCGTACCACCGGGGTTGTCAATGATGATGCCGCCTGTTGGCGTGAACGGCGTCAGGGTCCATTCCAAACCGATATTTCGACTATTTGTGGTCTTATATTGAAGCGTTGCACTTGTGCCGTACGTCGGAGCAGTAGTAGCAACCGTAGCGGTGCCTTCCAGGGACAGGACTCCATCAACCGTAACACCGGTAGTTGTTTTCGCACCTGAAGTGGAAAGTGTAAGGTTCTCATAAGTGAAAGTGCCTACCGTTTGAGCTCCTGCTGCATTATACTCCACCGTACAGCCAGCGGCGGTTGTCAACGTGCCCGTAGCCGCAGTTAAAAATGATCCGCCTAATTCGAGAAGTCCCGCTCCTGTAAAAGTGATGGATGCACTACCGGTGCTCCCTGTTTGGGTTACATTACCTGACACACTCACAGTCCCTGTGGAAATCGTGATCAGGTGCCTTACGCCACCCCCACCGTTGGTGAAAGCAACGCTCCCAGCATTCAAGGTGCCCGCGCCAACGGCAAGCGTGTTAGCACCTGCGGTTGACCTCGGGATTGTAACCGCGCCTGTCACATCCAAAGTGAAACCCGAATTAATGTTCAGGGTAATACTGTTAGCATTATTCGTTGGAAATGTTAGTGATGCACAAGAAGCATTCACATTGACATTGACCGTCGTGTTGTTAATGAGCGTAACGGCATCCGTAATGGCAGGAACACCATTCGGGTTCCAGTTGTTACCATCACCCCAATTATTTGAGCCTGCGCCACCGTCCCAGGTCTTCTGCCCCCACGCGCTCCCGACCAGCAGCACCATCGCCACCACAGCGATCCACCGCGCCGCGGCATTTCCAGAAAAATTGGCACAAGCACGCCAAAAAGTATTCAGGTTTCGTAAACTGTTTTTCGTAACCACGCTGGTGGTAAACGTTTGGGTTTGGCCGAAGGCCGCGCCTGTGCAAAATAGGTTGGCCAAAAACAAGGTGGCCATTCGGATGCCAATGCGGCGGAGTAGAGAATTTTTCATAAAAAAACGAGGAAACAACTGGTTGTACAATATGGGTGGTTATGCCAAACACGAACCAGCCCAAGGCGGTGGCCCCGGGCAGTTGCGGTATTTTCAAACTTGAAAAAGGGAAAGTCAAAAACAAACAGGCGGCCCCCAACCGGTACAAGCCGGATGGTAAAAGCGGTGGATCGAAACACACGTTCCGCCAGACCGCCTAAATGGCAGACTATTTCATGTATCATTACGGGCGACTTTTCTGTGGTTGGCTTTCCTGAAGCTACCAACCAGAACCGGATTAGCCCAGCCAAACTGAGGCGGGCAGAAGAAAACGCACAAACATAGTGCAAACCCCGCCAAACCATTGGACGGTGTTTGTTAAATATTTTACTCTTTTACCACTTGCATTTTCCGTGTCTGTTTGCCTTGTGGCGTAGTCAGTTCGTAAAACAACATACCCGCGGCCGTTCCCAAGTCATCAAAACGGATAATTTCTTCGCTATAACCGGCCGGGTACGACTTGTCCGAGCGCCAGAGCTCGCGCCCGCTCAGGTCGAATACACGCAACTGGGCATCGCAAGCCGATGGCAGGATAAAGCCGATGGCGGTGCGGTCGCTGAACGGATTGGGGCGGTTTTGCAGCAAGTCAAAACCGCTGTCTGCTGTCCAAGCGGGGTCACCGATTTTAGGCAAGCCCGTGTTTTTGTAGTCGGCAAAAACCAATTGTACTTGCCGTTGGGCGAGGTCAGTCGTGTATGCCGTAGCGGCCAGAACCGCCGGGTCGAACGACAACACGTCGCTGACTTTCATGCCGCTGCGCAGCACCTTGAAGCGCACGCGGTACATGGGCTGCACACCCGGCAAGGTGCTGCCCTGGGCCACCGACCACAGGGTGCGCAGTTCGCCGGCCGCTATCTGGTAGGTGCCGAAGTTGCCCTCTGCGTCCAATGAAATGTTCGTGTTGGTGACGGTCACATTTTGGAATTCGAGCACGGTGGGGTCGAAGCGCATACCGTGCTGGAAGGCAGCGATGTCGGTGAAGTTGACCACGGAAAAATCCAGGTCAACGGTTTGACCTGCTTGCAGCACGCGGTCACGCACGCGCCACACCAACGGCTTTGCCGTCGGATCGGGCTTGAGGCTGGGGTCGGCAATGTCCACACCCGGATTGGATTCCTCGAACACGTCGCCGGTTTTTATTCCGTAAAAATCCTGGCCCGGCACCATGCCTGAAACACCCGTGAGCACGCGGGTGCTATACAGAGAGTGGTGATCCAGCATGTATGGTCCGCCTAAAACTGGCGTGTAGCCCGTGCGCACAAAGCGCCATGCTTTTGTCGTGTTTAAAATGGCCAATGCGGAGGAATTTCCCAGCAGACCTTGGCGGATGAGCGCCGCGTCCACGGAGGAAATATTGTTGCTTTTGTTGCAGTCGGCAGCCACGAGGCGGTAAAAATCGGTGATGATGTTGGTGCCTGTCAGGTGCTGCTGGATGACTGTGGCATCGGCCGCGGTCACGCCGTTGAACATGCCGCCCGTGTTTTTTGAAGGGGTGATGACGAAATTGGTGCCCGTGCTGGCCACGAGCTCATAGTCGCCGTTTGCATCTGAGGCATCGGTGCCAGTGGCATCGCCCGTGAGTGCCACGTTCACGTTATTTACTCCCGCCACACCGTCGCCTTTCCAGAAAACGGTGCCGGATATTTCGACGCATTCGGTGACGGTAAGGGTGAACTGGCAGGTATTCATCAGGCCGTTCACGTCGGTCACGGTCCACATGATCGTGTGGGGGCCAGCGTTCAACACAGCCCCGTTCAGCGTGGCCATGCTGTTAAAATTGTTGGTTTGGCTGGCCACGGCGCAGTTGTCGCTAACGCCCGTCGGATTGTAGGCCGTTCCGACAATGGTGTAGGTACAGGCTCCGGTGTTCGGGTTGACCGAAGTAGAAGTCGGGCAGGTCAGCGACGGCAGGACGTTATCCGTGTACGTCACCGTCACTTGTACCGTGGTCGTGCAGCCCGCTCCGTCCGTAACAGTGTAGGTGTGCATGCCCGGCAGTTGTGGGAATGTGCCGGTACCCGTGTACGGTTCCGTGCCGCCCGTGGCCGAGATCGTGGCCGAGCCGGGATGGGTGGCGCAGTCCGAGTTGGTGTGGGTTTCGCTGGCAGACAGCGGGTTGCCTGTGCCTGACCCGAGGATCGGGACCGACATCGGCCCTGCACATTGCGCCCCGGCCTGCGCGATACCGACCAGGAAACAAACTGCGATTATGGCGACTTGAGATAGGAGTCCTTTTTTCATTTCAATTAGAATTAAAAAGCATTAGCAATCACTATGCTATACGGGCAGCGCGTGGTCTGCGAAACTTGTCGTGTGCGGGCGTTATTCACCGGGTGACTTGAAGTCTAATGTCGTCAACTTAAGCGTTAAAGCGTGCCCGTTGCCGCGCTTGGTGTTTTCACCAAGCGCTACCGAGTACGATTGCGCTTGGTGAAAACAC
>JBEBHD010000272.1:0-6803 GCA_040080915.1 Saprospiraceae bacterium | reverse complement strand
GGAAAGGGGAAATCTGTGTGAATCTGTGAAAATCTGTGGTGCATTTTTTTGCGTTTAGTGCCACCTCAAGCGGGTACTAAACAGTTACAAAAAATCTTTGAAGTCGGGGGCAAGTGTTATCATATCCTGCAAGGCGGGAACGCAACAGTTCAAGTGCAATGAGCCGTTCTACGGGTGGTTTTGACAGCCAAAACCGCGTTTCTTCCAACGGGTCTTGCTCCAATGTGCCGACAACGACTATGCTGCGATCCAGTTTTGTCAAATAGTGTTGCATAGTGGCAAAGGTACATATTATCGGTACAGTTCCAGCACCACCGGCGAGTTGGCCTCCAGGCGTATTTTTGTCAAATCCCGGTAAAGCAGCCCATAAATTACATCCTTTCCGAAGGCAAATCCCTGCATCCGCTCGGCAAAGCGCTTGGTGTCCACCGTCCGTTCGGTATTGGCTGTGTTGATGAGCACCATTATGGTTTTGGCTTTGTCGTGGCGAAAGTAAATGTAAACACCGTCTTCGGGCACAAACTGCGTCAGTTGGCCAAAATGCAGGGTCGGTGTGGCGTTCCTGTAGCGCAAAAGTGCTTGCACATATTCAAAAGCCGCGTTTTCCAAAGAAGTCCGACCGGTCGCTGTGAACTTGTTCGCCGGGTCGCCTGGCCAGCCGCCCGGAAAGTCTTTGCGGATGTTTCCGTGCGAGGGTGCCTCGTGGCCTGTGCCGAGTATTTCGGTGGCGTAGTACAACTGCGGGATGCCGCGCGTGGTCAGCAAAAAAGCGATGCCACTTTTGTATTTGTTGAAGTTTTCGCCCACGGCGGTGTAGAAACGCGTCATGTCGTGGTTGTCCAACATAGTCACGTTTTGGAAGGGGTTTTCGTAAAAATAATCTTGCGCGAGCGTGTAGTAAACCCGGGAAGCGCCTTCGGTCCAGCCCTGTTCGCGTTTGAGCGCCTCCTGGATGGCAAAACAGAGCTGAAAATCCACCACGCCTGGCAAGTTGGAGTCAAACTGGGCGCGATCCATCGGCTGGTTGTCGGCAAAAAAGCCCTGGATCGGAAGGGCGTACTCCCAAATTTCGCCGAAGAGGTGAATGGCCGGGTATTCCTCCCGGATTTCCCGGCAAAAACGGCTCATAAATTCCTGATCGGAATAGGTGTAGGTATCAATGCGGTACGCGTCGAGGCCGGAATATTCCACCCACCAAATGGCCTGCTGGATGAGGTAGTTAGCCAGGTGTGGATTGCGCTGGTTGAGGTCGGGCATGCTCGGCACGAACCAGCCGTCGCTGAAACGTTTTTTGTCGTACTCGGAAGCGTACGGGTCCAGCAAGGTCGGCGCACGATACGAGGTCTGGGTCATCTCGGGCCACACGTTCACCCAGTCCTTGAAGGGCAGGTCTTTCATCCAGTGGTGGTGAACACCTATGTGATTAGGCACCACGTCGCGCACCATTTTCAGGCCGCGGTCGTGGCAGGCACGCACGAGGTCGCGGTAGAGTTCATTGGTGCCGAGGCGACGGTCAACGCGGTACATGTCGGTGATGGCGTATCCGTGGTACGAGGCTTCGGCTTGGTCGTTTTCCAATTCGGGGTTGAGCCAGATAGCCGTGATACCGAGGTCTTTCAGGTAGTCAAGGCGATCCAAAACGCCCTTCAGATCGCCGCCGTGCCGGCCTGTCAACGAGTCGCGGGCGAGGCCGTCAAGCATGCCGGGTACGTTGTCGTTGGCCGGGTCGCCGTTGGCGAAACGATCGGGCATGATGAGGTAAAGCACGTCGCGGGCATCCAAGCCCTGAGCCTTGGTGTCCGGGTTGCGGTACCAGATCGGGAATTCGTGGACGAACGAGTTCTGCCCGTTTGGGTGCGCGAACAACAGGGGCACCTTTTGCTGGGGCGCACCCTCGGCGATGTGCAGAGTGAGAAACAAGTAGTTTGGGCTGTCACCGCGCGTCACTTTTTCGAGAGTCACGCCCTTGGCTTCGCCCAAACGCACGTCGTAAGCCGACAGGCCTTCACGGCGCACGAGCAGTTCGACGCGGTTATGGCGCAGGCTCGTCCACCAGTTGGGCGGCTCTACGCGCAGGTCGCTCGAAGTAGTCGGTACGACCTTGGGCGGGACAGGTTTGGAATGCGGGTTGCCCAAGTAGTTTTTGCAGGCAACAGAAGTAACGGCTCCGGCAGCAAGCAGGAGCAGGAAAAGAGATTTTTTCATGGCAAACACGTTTTGTTCTCGGCATTCGGATATCCAGACTTTCCAGATTTTTAAAACCTGGAAAGTCTTTCGCCCGAAGATTACTTTTTCCGAACCAAGCCAATCAAAAACAACAACACCAACGCGCCGATGACACCTGTGGCGATGTCGTTCACCACCCCACTGCCGATGCGCACGTTGATTTGTTCAAAAATCCAGTCGCCCAAAAAGGCACCGATGATACCCACAACTATGTTGCCCCAGATGCCGAAGCCATAACCTTGACGGATCACTCCCGCCAGCCAGCCCGACAGGGCACCGATGATGATTGTGTAGACCATTTTTTTGAATGATGAATGATGAATGATAAATTCCTGCTCAGCCTATGGCGGACAAATGGGATGCACCTACTTGGTTTCGCGGATGCGCAGGCAGAGTAACGATGCTGCGGCCAGCAGGCAGCCGCCCACCATCACGGCAGCGAGGCGGTTGTTGTCCAGCAGGTTGTTCATCACCCAGCCAAAAAACAGCGTAGCGGCGATTTCGGGCAGCACGATGAAAAAATTGAAGATGCCCATATAAATGCCCGTTTTTTCAGGCGGCAACGCGGGCGCGAGCATGGCGTAAGGCATGGACAGGATGCTGGCCCAAGCGATGCCCACGCCAACCATTGGCAACAGGAGCAGGTACTGGCTGTGAATAAGACTCACCGACAACAGGCCCGCCGCTCCGATAGCGAGACAAATAGCGTGCGTGCGTTTTTTGCCCACTCGGTGGGCCAATGGCGGCAAAAGAAACGCGACCAAGAACGTGACCAAGGAATAAAAAGCAAAGCATACACCGCCCCACTCGTTGCCGTTCAGGCGGCGCTTTACGTTGTCGCCCACGGTGTTGTCAAATTTTTCGATAGTAGCAAAACGGGTACTCAGTTCTGCGGCAGCAACGCGGTCTTTCTCGTCCCCAACGGTCGTGCGTGCAGCCAGTCCGGCAAAATCCGTCGCTTGGCCAGCCTTCCGGTCGCAGCGGTACTGCTTGTGGTAAGCTTCGTACTTCGACAGGCTGTCGTCGTACTGAAACACCGAGCGGGTAGTGGCCACACCAAAATAGAACCACATCAGAAAGAGTCCTGGCCAGGTCAGCATTTGCACCACGGCCAATTGGCGCATGGTTTGGGGCATGTTCAGAATCGAGTCGAAAATTTCCCGCACACCCGCTCCAAAGCCTTTTTTTTCCTCCTTGGCTTTTTGGAACGCGCTGATGTCCATCGGTGGGTACTCTTTGGTGGTAAGCACCGTGTACAGCACCGCACCGATGAAGGCTGCTGCGCCAACGTAGAACGATATTTTGACCGAGAGCGGAATCACGCTGGCTGTGGCGGCACAATCGTCCACCGAACCAAAGTCGAAAAAATTAGTCAGGATGTACGGCAACGCAGAAGCCACCACGGCACCGAGACCAATGAACATACTCTGCATGGTAAACCCGCGCGTTTGTTGCTCTTCCGGCAACATATCGGCCACGAACGCTCGGAACGGTTCCATACTGATGTTGATACTGGCATCCAATATCCAGAGCAGACCGGCGGCCATCCACAGGGTGCTGGAATTGGGCATGAAAATGAGGGCGATGGAGGCGAGAATGGCACCGATCAGGAAGTAGGGCTTTCGCCTTCCGAAGCGTTGGCTCCAGGTGCGGTCGCTCAGGTAGCCGATGATGGGTTGCACGAGGAGGCCAGTGAGTGGGGCAGCGAGCCACAAGATCGGGATTTTGTGTGGCTCGGCTCCGAGGTATTCGTAAATGGCGCTCATGTTGGCCATTTGCAGGCCCCAGCCAAACTGGATGCCCAAAAAGCCGAAGCTCATGTTCCAGATTTGCCAAAAATTGAGGCGTGGTTTCTGCCAAGAGGGGCCGGTACTGCCAGGTGTAGCAACGCTCATGCGGGTCTTTTTTTCGATGAAGTGGAAACGGATGTGCTTTTGACCCGTAAAGGAATAAAATTCCCTGATAACAGAAGGGGCGCGGCATGCGGAGTTTTTTTAAAAACACCGCGCTACCGCGCCCCAATATGTTCGTATGACCCCATTAGGCCAAGCAGAAAACCAGGTTATTCCATCAGTACCAAGCGTTTGGTGTACACCTCGCCGCCAGCACGCACGCTGACCGTGTACACGCCCTCGGCTGCGCCTTGCTGGCGCAAATTGACGCGCAATGCCGTTTCCGCCACGGCATCAAACCGTTTTTCCCAAACCAATTGACCCAAGTCGTTGAGGATCGAGACGACAGCCGCCTCTCCCTTGAAATCACTCAAGCCGATGCTTACCCAGTCGCTGGTCGGGTTAGGCATCAGGTAAACAGTTTTGAGTGTTGCGTTTTGAGTATCGAGTTGGTTGCCTTGTTCCCGATTAATACCGCGAGCCGGGTTGCGTTCGGCCCGCGGGCCAGTCGGCGCAAAAGGCGCTGCTGGCAACACGGTGATCGTCTGGACATGCACCTTCGGGTTCCCGCATTGGTCGGTTGCCGTCCAGGTTCTGGTTACCACATAGCCGCTTGAGCAGTCGCCGGATGATTGGTTTTCGACCAAAGTCACCATAGGCGTGCCACAGTTGTCAGTAGCGTTGGGTGTGACCGGGAACGGCACACAGTTGGGTGCGCAAACCACCGTCAGGTCGGCGGGCGGGTTGGTGAAAACAGGAGCCTGCGTGTCTTGCACGGTGATTACCTGCGCTTTTATGGTTGAGTTTCCGCACAAATCGGTGGCACGCCAGGTACGCGTCAGGGTGTAATTGTACAGGCAGTTGCCGTCGGTGCGCACCTGGCCGAGGTAGATGATGTTTACGTATCCGCCGCAGGCATCCGTGGCGACCGGGTTTGCTACAGCCGGCGGTGTTTGGTTGCACTGGATGGTCGTATTGGCCGGGAACGTCGTAAACACCGGTGCCGTGTTATCCTGGACTGTGATAATCTGGGCAGCCGTGGTGGAGTTGCCACATACATCGGTGGCTTTCCACTGGCGCATGATCTGGTAGTTGCCCGGACAGGTGGCATTCATGTTCCAAGCGCCGAGGTAAACTATCGTGACATCACCACCGCATCCGTCTGATGCCGCAGGCATACCTACCGGCGGGATGGCATCAGTGCAGTTTAGTGTCAAGTTGTTCGGTACCGAAGTAAACACCGGCTTGATATTATCCACCACCGTGATGCGTTGCGTAATCGAACGCGTGTTGCTGCAGTTGTCCGATGCTACCCAGCGGCGGGTCAAGGTGTATGCGTTCGGGCAAGACCCGTTGATCCTTGTCTCGCCTACATAGGTCACACCTACAGTCGTGCCACAGTTGTCGGTTGCAGTTGGCGTGACCGGATTCGGAACAGCATTGCATTGCACGGTCACATTCGCCGGTACAGAGGTGAAGTTCGGTTTGGTGATGTCATACGTCCGGGTTACAGTCGTGGTTTCCACATCCTGATTGCCACAACCGTCGGCTACCGTAAACGTGTATACCCGCGACTGTGAACAGCCATTAGTAGTGACTGTACCAGGCGTACCGGTCACATTGCCGCCTCCCGAGCAGCCATCCGTCCAGGTGGTGGACAGGGTCGGCCAGGCTGCGTTGCAGCCCGACAAGGTGTAGTCCGGGATGTCCACGATGTTCGGGTTGGTAGCATCTACTGTCCGTGTAACAGTTGTCGTTTCCGTATCATCGTTCCCGCAGGCATCCGCAACTGTAAACGTATACACGCGCCATTGGGAGCAGCCATTGGTTTGTACCGGGCCGGGCGTGGCTGATATGGAGCCGCCAGCGGAACAGTTATCTGTCCAGGTAGTACTCAGGTTGGGCCAACCGGCATTGCAGCCTGGAAGCGTGTAGTCCGGAATGTCAACGATCTCCGGATCCGTCACGTCAGGATTGAAGGAAATCGTCTGAACGCAGTCCGTGTCGTTGCCGCAGGCATCTGTTGCCGTCCACGAGCGCATGTACACCAGGTCGGTGGGGCAGGCCTGCGGGCCGTTGTTCGTCTGACCGTTGTACACCACGTTGGCAGCACCGGAGCAGGCATCGTTGGCCGTCACCGTCGGCACTGCCGGAAGCGCGTCGCCGCAGTTGAGCACCACCGCCGAGGGGCAGTTGGCGAATACCGGATCCGTCACGTCAGGATTGAAGGAAATCGTCTGAACGCAGTCCGTGTCGTTGCCGCAGGCATCTGTTGCCGTCCACGAGCGCATGTAAACCAGATCCGTCGGGCAGGCCTGCGGGCCGTTGTTCGTCTGGCCGTTGTACACCACGTTGGCAGCACCGGAGCAGGCATCGTTGGCCGTCACCGTCGGAACTGCCGGAAGCGCGTCACCGCAGTTGAGCACCACCGCCGAGGGGCAGTTGGCGAATACCGGATCGGTCACGTCAGGGTTGAAGGAAATCGTCTGTACGCAGTCCGTGTCGTTGCCGCAGGCATCTGTTGCCGTCCACGAGCGCATGTACACCAGGTCGGTGGGGCAGGCCTGCGGGCCGTTGTTCGTCTGGCCGTTGTACACCACGTTGGCAGCACCGGAGCAGGCATCGTTGGCCGTCACCGTCGGCACTGCCGGAAGCGCGTCGCCGCAGTTGAGCACCACCGCCGAG
>JBEBHD010000406.1:0-1760 GCA_040080915.1 Saprospiraceae bacterium | reverse complement strand
GCGAAAATTTCAACGCAGCATGAAGCAAAATTCGCCGCTTGCAGCCCGGCGACTGAAATTTAAACACGCTCTTAACGGAAAGAGAAAATCTCTGTGAATCTGTGAAAACCTGTGGTTAAAAATAGTTCGCCGTAACAGGTGCTATATATTCCTCGCACCGCAAGGGCGATGCCGCTTTTGTCATACTGAGCGCTGCTAATCAAAACATTAGGCCGAAGGCCATGCAAAAAACCTCGCAGCGTTAAGTATAGTTACACACGCTCTTAAAAATCGTCTTCTTCTATTCCATTGTCTCCTACTGCTACGGGTGCAGCGCTGGCTGAGCGGGCAGGTGCTCCGGCGGCTATTTTTTCCTTGACTTTTTGTTCGATTTCGGCGGCCATCTCCGGATTGTCTTGTAGAAACTGCTTGGCGGCATCGCGGCCTTGGGCAATTTTGGCACCCTCGTAGCTGTACCACGCGCCGCTTTTTTGAATAATGTCCAAGTCGGAGCCGAGGTCAATGATTTCGCCGACCTTGGAAATGCCCTGCCCGAAAACAATGTCGAACGCGGCGACGCGGAATGGCGGCGACAGCTTGTTTTTGACCACCTTTACTTTTACCTGATTGCCGACGAGGTTGCCGTCTTTGTCCTTCATGGCCGCCCCGCTCTTGCGGATGTCAAGGCGAATGGAGGCGTAAAACTTGAGCGCGTTGCCACCGGTGGTGGTTTCCGGGTTGCCGAACATCACGCCGATTTTTTCGCGCAATTGGTTGATGAAAATGCAGCAGCAACCGGTTCGGCCAATGGCACCGGTAAGTTTGCGCATGGCCTGGCTCATCAGGCGGGCTTGAAGGCCCATTTTAGAATCGCCCATTTCACCCTCAATCTCGGAACGAGGCACGAGCGCCGCCACGGAGTCCACCACCACGATATCCACAGCACCGGAACGAATGAGGTTTTCGGCGATCTCCAAGGCCTGCTCGCCGTTGTCGGGCTGGCTGATGAGCAGGTCGTTTACGTTCACGCCGAGTTGTTCGGCATAGAACCGGTCAAAGGCGTGCTCGGCATCAATGATAGCCGCAATGCCGCCTTTTTTCTGGCATTCGGCCACGGCATGGATGGCGAGGGTGGTTTTGCCGGACGATTCCGGGCCGTAAATTTCGATGATCCGGCCCTTGGGGTAACCGTTGCACCCAAGGGCAATGTCAAGGCCCAGCGACCCGGATGGAATTACCTCCACCTCCACGGCCTGTTTGTCGCCCAAGCGCATGATCGTGCCCTTGCCGTAGGTTTTGTCGAGGCGGTCTATCGTCGCCTGAAGTGTCTTGAGTTTGTTGTCTTTTTCCGTTGACATAAGCTGCGTTGTTTATTGAAAGTGGGGACAAAAA
This sequence comes from Saprospiraceae bacterium, assembly GCA_040080915.1. Taxonomy (GTDB): domain Bacteria; phylum Bacteroidota; class Bacteroidia; order Chitinophagales; family Saprospiraceae; genus M3007. Next base: position 389 of record JBEBHD010000406.1, on the reverse strand, counting down.
TAAACAAAATGTTTTTATGCATACCTCCGGCCACATATTTTTTTTAAAATCATTTTTTGGGAAATGATTTGATTCATTTGAAAAACAAGGCGTTGGAGTAAGAGCGTGTTTAAATTTTTTTGAAAAAAATCTTGAAAAAGCCTCGCTGAGCGTTGGGGTAACAAAAAGGCAGCGCCAGTTTGGGTATAAAAATGTTGGACGAAGCCCCGGCTATTTTAATTTTTTTGTTTTAAAAAACGCTGACATGCCCCGGGCATGAACAACCGCCCATTTCCAAGGTTTTAGAGCCAAGCGAAGCATGCCACGCCAACTTTGACGAAGTTTGCGCCAGTTAGAGCGTGTTTATATTTCAGTTGCCGGGCTGCAAGCGGCACCTGAAAGATAAACAC
>JBEBHD010000271.1:0-6836 GCA_040080915.1 Saprospiraceae bacterium | reverse complement strand
CCGATGCTGTACCAGCTCAGGGTTTTGGTCTCGCTGTCCGAAAACCGGTAGGTCTGTGTTTTCCGCTTGCGGGTGACAGCCACGCGGGTGGCCACATTGGCTTTCGCGGCAGCAGTGGAGGAAAACACCTGGCTCCGGCCTTTTTGGTCTCTAAAATGAAAATGCAAACGCCCGTCACTATCGAAGGCAAGTGAGTAGGGAGAATTTTGCCTGCGGTCGCCGCCGGTATCGCGGGCAATGATACCGTTCCACCACGCGAAACCAGCAGGTCGGAGAAACGCCTCGATGGTCAAATCCATGTTGATGTTCAGCGACTCGTCTTTTTTGCAATCAAGGAAATCGCTCGAGCCATTGAATTTCAGGCCGTAGTTCTGCATGTACGCAGCGGCGAGGTGTGTCCAGTTTCCGGCGGGAATGGCATCTGTGCTCTGCACGTACCGCCCGTTTACACCGGCAAAAACAGTGTACGCGGGCAGAGGGGACTCCGCCAGTTTCGGGTGCCCCATGATCGTGCAGTCGTTGGTGTTGCGGGAATGATCGCGAGCCTCACCGTCGGCGAAATACCAGTAGCCTGCCAGATCGGTTTCGTTGCCCGCGAGGCGGCGGTTTATGTCGGCTAGTATCTCGGCCTGGGTACGCGCGCGTTTCCATACGCGCACGTCGTCAATGGCCCCTTTCCAGAGGCGGCGATCAGTCGTTGTCGGGTCGGGGTCGGGATTGGCAGCGATGCCCCATTCGGCTGTGACGGCGAGCACTCCGGTGTTCGAATCGGTCGTGTTTTCCAAAACGCCGTTTCGGTACAACAGCCATTTTTGGGAAACGCCGTCGTACACCCCTGCGAGGTGAATCCAGTCTTGGCCCTGCTTGTCGGCCTCGGGAATCGGCATGGCAGCCAAGTGGTTGCCGCCTGCCCAAATGCCAGCCTGATACTGGCCGTCTTCGATGCGTAGGAACAGTTCCGGCGTGCCTTTGTGCGGGTAGCCGTGCGCCACGATCGTGCGCGTGCCGTCGGTGGCATCGGGTTTTATCCAGGCCTCCAGCGTGACGGAACCGGCAAAATCAAGCGCGGGGTCGTGGTGCATGGTCAGGTAATCGGCAGCACCGTCGAATTGGAATGCCGATTTCAACTCTGCTCGTTTCAGGCCGAGCGTGTACTCGGAAGCGGCGGATTTGTGCTGAATGATGCGCGATGTTTCGTCCACCCGCAGCGGGCGCACCCAGGCTTCGAGTGTAAGGTCGTTTTCCGGGTCGAACTGGCTCAGTTTGCCGGAAGCCGGAAGTTTGGCGCAGGTGTCCGAGCCGTTGAACAAGAGCGTACTGCCCGGCGCTGCAGCGGTCCATTTGCTGGTGAGCGTAGTTCCCGAAGTGACGCGCTGGTTGGCGACCAAACTTTCCTGGTTTGCAAAACCTGCAAGGCTTACCGCCCGCAGCAGCAGCGACCCCCCAAACAGGTCGCCCGGCACTTTGGTGGTGCGGGCATTGGCTGCGTAGTCGTACTCTAAGTAAAAAATCGGCTGCGGTTCCGGCGGGAAAATGACGGCCTCGGTGCTGACCGGGACGCTGAGGGCCTGCGCGGTGCTGGCTTCTGTTACCGTCAGCCGGACGGTGCCGAGCATCAGCACGGCCTTTTTTTCCAAATGCCGGTTGATGCCGCCGGGTACGTGCAGCGTCAGTTGACCGCCGTTGGCCGTGCCAATCGTGCCCAAGCCCACCCGCTCCCGGTAGCCCACCAATTTGTTGTTTTGGTAATGCCCGGCCTGCCCGTTGAGCACACGGGCAAAACGTTCGGGATCGCGCGGGACACCAGTCCAGGTTTCTTCGATCTCCAGACCGGCAATTTTCACCGTACAGGTACCCGCATCCGGGCCGTCGCTCACGTCGAGGGCGATTTTGTCCATGCCCAAATCGGTTGAGCGGGCGATGCATACGACCACCTGTTTTCCGATGCTGTTGGTGAGCGGATACTTGGCGCGTTCGGTGAGTGTGGTGTAGTACGCGGCAAAAAACTGGTCGCCGGCACCTCGAAAATATAGTGCTAACGAGCCGGTGGCGCTGTCGAACAGGAGTGGCGCATCAGTACTCCAGGCAAAACCGAGCAGACCGCCCGACACCGAAAGCCCGGCGGAATCGAGGTGAACGATCGGCATGGTCACTTCGGCACCGCTGCGGAGTACCGATTGCAGGCCGCCGAGCGCGAGACGGGCGTTGGCCAGCAGGGTTTCCTTGCCCGTGCGTTCGGCGCGGGCCTGAAGCAGGCGTTGTTCGGCCTTTTGCACCTTGGCGGCAAACGCCGGGTTGGCGGCAATGCGCAAGCCGGAAATTCGGCTTCGCCAAAACTCGCCCACGTCCGGCGTTTCGGAATCGAACAGTTTGGTTTGCCCCGCCCCGTCCACATCGTGTTCAAAAACGGTGACTTGCAGTGCGGCAGGGATTTTTAGCGCAGCGATTTTGTCGTTGAAATTCAGTTCTGGTTTGTCGTTGAACAAGGCCGGGAATGGCACGTCGCCTTTGCCGAAAACCCTGTGCATTCCGGTGAAATCGGTGCCGGTGAAGGCCGTCACTTGCGCATTGTTGCCCTCGTCCACCAACGTTTGCCAGTCGTTTTCCCGCTTTTGTTCCTGCATTTTGGCTTTGGCCACAGCCTCACCGAGCACCCGCACCTGCTCTTCAGCAGTTTTTACAGCATCGAGTTGGTCGTTGACAGGTAGTTGTGCGTTGCCACCGGTTTGCACCATTTCCAGGGGCAGTCGGTCGGGTATTTGCGCGATTTTCCCGGAGGCCGAAACGGCGAAATCGAGGGAGGCGATGTGGTTTTTGTCGCCCGTGGCCGCGCCTTTTGTAGCAAACGCGAGCATGACGCGAGCGGATTGTTTCAGCGGCTTTTGCGCGCCGTCGTATCCGCTGGCCACGTTGGCCTGCTGGAAATAGAGCAGGGCGCTCAGGCCCGAAGCGATGCTGCGGGTTTCAGTGGTACCGTCCGCGTTTCGCCCGGCGATGTGGAAACTGTTGCGGTTTACGCCGGCATTTTCACCGATCGGGGCATCGGACGTGACCCAGGCGCCGCCGTTCAACTGGCCGTCTGCGCCGTTGTTCGTTTGGTCGTACACGGTATTACCGCCAGCTTCGTCGAAGCGCCAGTAGCCGACAAGGCCGGGTTCGAGGCCGGTCAGGCGCTGGTTGAGGTCGGTTTGCAGTTCGCGGGCTGTGCGGGGGCGGTTCCACAGGCGGATTTCGTCCACGATGCCCTTGAACGCATTTTGGGCTGCGCCCAAAAACAGGACCGGTTTGGCGGCCGGTTTTTCGTCGGCTGCTTCCAATTGTATCTTGTCGCGCAGGTTTCCGCCGATATAAAAACGGAACGCCGTGCCGTCGAACGTGACGGCCACGTGGTTCCAGATACCGGGGGTGAGCATACTTTTCGAGGTGAATTTGTTGCCCTGCCCTCCGCCGAAGTCCACTCGGACACGGGTTTGGGCCACCACCAACACCGAAAGTCCGCCAGCGGTTGGGCCGCTTTTTGCGCCGCAGATCAGTACTTGTGGTTGGGTGCTTTGGGTTTGTTCTGGAAAAATCCAGCCCTCGAATGTGAACCTCTCGCCGGGTGTTGTGCCCATAGCGAGTGCGACGTGGTCGGCGGGTTTTTCCAAACGAAGAGCCGACTCGGCCTGGCCCGTGCGGGTGGGCCCGAAAACCTTGGAACCGAGGGTGTTGAACAGCCCGTCGGCGGCGCGCTCTACGCTGAACGCGTCCATGCGCCCGGTGCGGCGGTTTTGGGCAAAAATCTGCCAGCGTTCCACTTCGGCTACCGAGGTGGGCAGGAGCAGCACGGCAAACCGCCCGGATTCGAGGTTGCCCACGAAATTGAGTTCCTGTGTCGGCTCGTAAAAATCGTTGCCGTTCAGGTCTTTCGCCCCGAGGTTGTCCTTGCGGCTGGCTGGCCGGGTCTTGCTGCGGCTGCGCTGGAAACGGGTCTCCAACCGAGGCTGGAGGGCTGAACCGACCAGTACGAAACGGTCCACGAGCAGGGTCGAATTTACGAGCGGAACGAGCGCACCGGCAGCATCACGGACGAGCTGGCCGGTTTTGTCTTGTTTGAACACCTGATCGGTATGGTCAGCAGCAATGCCCTGCCGGAAAAGGTAAACAAAGCGGCCATCAGAAAGTACCTGAAATGGAGCATCGGCAGTAAGTCGAGCGGTGGTGGAACGGAAATGATCCTTTTCGCGGGGGGCGATAGGTATTCCCGGCGGCACTGGGGCAGAGGCACCTATTTTGTAGGCAGGGAGCAGGGTTTGGTCCGCTATCCCGAAACCGGTTTCGGCGATTTCGTTCGGGAAAACGAGCGCCGCAGCCCCGCCGGGCCAGTACGTCACGTCGAGGGGCGACTGATCGGCGGCCGGGCTTTGGTCGAGTACGGCGTAATGAATTTGCCGGCTTTCGTCCATCGCAAAGGCGATGAGTGTGCCTTTGTGTCGCAGCAGGGTGGTGTGTTTGTAGGCTTTGTCGGTGTACGTTTTGGTGAGGTTGGACAATACAGCCAGGTGTTGCATAACGGCACGGATCGGATTTTGAAAAATACGGATTACTTAATTTATGCGAAAAACGGGTTAGCAGGTTTATTGACCGGGTGACTTCAAGTCACCCGGTCAATAGGGTACAGACTGATTTCACCACAAGATTCGCGTTATTTAACAAAAATGACTTCCCCCGGTGCTATGCCCACAGGAAACGCACTCACACGCTCGCCATTCTGCTTGTACACCACCAATTCGCCCTGCGAGTTGAAATCCTTGGCATCGGCGCAGTACAGGTAGCCTGTGCCGGGGTGGCAGTTGAGGCCGTAGGCTGTCTGGTTGATGCGGACCGAAAGGCCGTCTTTGTTGAGGACATATATTTTTCCGCCTGCGGCAAAAAACAGTTCTTGCCCGTTGGGTGATGCAACAAGGTCGTTGCCAAATGGCGGTACGGCTTGGCCCAAAAAGGGTATCGAGCCGTGGTAGGGGTTGATGGAGCCTTTGGGGTCGGTATCCAGATAGGAACCCTGGCACAAGGCATAAGTAAAGGGCGAGATCGGCGATGTGTCGAACCTGCCTACGGCCAAACTGGCCGGGTTTTTTTGGCCAAGGAACGAGACTCGGCTAATCTCGGTCAATGAGCCTGCATCGGTTTCGATGAGCACCACGACAGAATCCGTGCCAAAGCCGCCCGAGCAGGGCACCGACACTTGCCCGTTGGCGTGGAGGAGCATCTTGTCGGGGCCTTTTCCGGTGGGCAGGGTTTCGGTTATTTTCAGTGTTTTGAGGTCCACGCTGGCCACGCTGCCCGTCACGCCGTCGGCACCCCATTGGCTCACGAGGGCTGTATTGGCGCTGACTGGGAGCAGGAAGCGCGGGAGGTAAAGCCCCCCGATGGTGTCGAGGTACTTGAACGTGGTGGCATCCACGACGTACACTTTGTTGGCGCCATTGACCACGATGTAGCCTTTGCCATTGTGCAGGGTAAGCGACTGCACAAACTGCCCGAGGGAGGCACCGCCATTGGCTTTTTCAAATACGTCCTGGACGGTCTCGCCGGTTTCGGGGTTGTGCCAGGTGATGCTGCCGGTGCCGCCAAAAGGGCCTTCGTTGACCACGAAAACGCCCGACGTGTAGTTACCAACGCTGGCGGGGGTGGTTTCTTTTTCACAGGAAAACAGCCCGATGAGGCTGATCAGGAAGAGGGAAATGTGGTGTTTGGTATTCATTATTTGAAATATGTTGGTTGCTAAATTTCTCGTACTACGAAAAAACCGTCCGACCCTTGCGGCTGGTAAAGCGGCATCAGGATCAAACCGTCTTCGGGGGCGAGTACGGGGCCAGTCGCGTCGTTGGCGAGGTGTTCGCCTTTTTGAATAGGCTGGAAATTGACGTAGCCGGGGCGCATGTCGAACGCGTCGCCGGGGCGAATGTGGTGTACGTGTCGTAGCCGCGTGACCTTGGGCAACGGGTCGGAAAAAGCCCGCAAGGTGGACTCGTGTCGGCTGTCCACGTCTTCGGCCCGTATGCAGCCGGCGGCACGCAGGCAGTTGACAATGGCAGCAATGGCTCGGCTGACGGACAGCGGGTCGTCGTGCTGACCGGCTTCGAATGCCGCACCGATGGAGTAGTGCGGGTAGCCGTCAATTTCAAAATGATTGCCTGCGGCAAAATGCAGCAGAGTGCCTTCCAGCCCGTCAAGCATGCCAAGGATCACGGGTGCATGTAGTTCTTTGGCCAAACGCAGGCTGGCTTTGTCGTCGGATGGGATGCAAAAAATGCCTCCTTCGGCAGAAGTGGTATGCAGGTCCAGGAGTACCAACGCCTCCGGGCGGCTGGCCTGGATTTCAGTGTGAATAGCTTCGGTCAGTTCGGCCAGTTCGCGGTCTTCCCCTTGCAGGCTGGACGGGTCGGTTTGTTGTATTCGGCGAAGATTGGCGGAGGTCCACAGCCGGTTGAGGTCGCGGTCGAGGAAGCGTTTGCCCTGCTGGAACGCTTGGAGGTTGCCCACCATGCCCACCAACCGGCCCTGAAATGTAAACCCGGGGTTGAGGCTCGGCTCGCGTTCGAGCATGCCAAAAATTTCTTCCAACGCCCGAACGCCCGCCGGTTCGTTGCCGTGAACGGCACCAAAAACGACCACGAGCACACCAGGCTCGGCACCGGAGTAGGTGCCAATGATTCGATCCGTCATACCGCGTAAAGGTAGGTCGAGTGCAACAAAACTACGCTCTATCGCAGACAGGGTTTTTGGTTGGTTGAAAAAACTGGTTGGGGCGGTTGTAGAGGCCATGACCGCAGCACCGCCCCGCTCGATATGTC
>JBEBHD010000270.1:0-6849 GCA_040080915.1 Saprospiraceae bacterium | reverse complement strand
CAGGACTCGATTGACATTTCTGCGCAGGTTTCGGTGAAAGAAAACTGCAACAGCACGACGATCAATTTTTTGAACACCAGCGGCCAAAACGGAACCTGGGATTTCGGCGACAACACCACCGATACCGTCAACTCGGGCACCCACGCATACGCGAATTTTGGCACCTACACCGTCACGTTCACGGCCAACGCGGACTGCGTGGAGCCGGTGGTTTTGGAGGTTTCGCCTTCGAACGACGGGTTTTCGGTAACGGCCCCGGACGTGACGGGTTGCGAACCGTCGGCCAGCCTGACGGCCACGACCAACCCGCCGGGCACGGTGGTGTGGACGACCGCCAGCGGGCAGCCGGTGCTGAATCCCAACGCGGTTGGTGCCGGGACGTACATCGCCACGGCCACGGATTTGTCCGGGCTTTGCACCGACACCGCCACGGTGACGGTGACGCTGCAGGACTCGATTGATGTCAGCAACGATGTTGATGTAATTATTCGCTGCAACAGCCTGAGCGTGATTTTTGTAAACACCAGCGGCTTGGCTGGCACGTGGTCTTTTGGCGATGGCACTACCCTGTTTTCTTCAAAAGATACCGTTTTGCATTCCTACGCGGGGTTTGCAACCTACACCGTTCAATTTGTCCCCGATGGAGACTGTGTGCAACCATACTTGGAAATGCTCCCGCTCTCGCCTTCGTTTTTCAGCGTAAACGCCCCGGACATGATGGCTTGCGACTCCGTTGCCACCCTGAGCGCCACCACGTCGTTCCCGGCCACGGTGACCTGGACCGACTTGGCCGGCAACCCGGTCAACCCGGCATCAGTGGGAGCGGGCACGTATATCGCTACCGCGCTTGATCCCACGCAGTTGTGTATCGCCACTGATTCGGCGGTGGTCACATTGCTGGACAGCATTGACCTAGCTCCGTTCATCACCGTTTCACAGGCCTGCAACGGCACCACGGTGGTTTTTGAAAATACCAGCGGATACACGGGCACGTGGAATTTTGGCGACAATAGCGCCACCAGCACCCTGGACAGCGTGGCCCATATTTACCCACAGCCGGGTGTGTATCCGGTGACGTTCGTGAGTGCCGAACCCTGCGTGCGGCCATTTGCCACGGCCGTGACGGTCACGCCGGACGCGTTCACCGTGACGGCTCCGGACGTGCGCGTGTGCGAACCGGAAGCCATGCTTTCGGCGGTGACAAGCCTGCCCGGAACGATCGTTTGGACCGACTTGGCTGGCAACCCGGTTAACCCCGATTCGGTGGGCGCAGGCACCTACATCGCCATTGCGACCGATGTTTCCGGCTTGTGCGTGGCTCGTGACACTGTGACGGTGGAGACGATCTTCGTGGGCGTGACCGCCGAGGTGACGGGCAAGGACACCGTTTGCCTCAACGAATCAACCACTCTGCTTGCCGTTCCGGTTGGAAACGCCGGGACGTACACTTACTCGTGGTCGCCCGCTGAAACGCTCACCGGTGCTGACACACCCACACCGACGGCTACACCCAACGGCCCGCAAACGTACACCGTGACCGTCACTGGCGACGATTTATGCACGGCTACGGCTACCGTGGAGGTGTTTTTTATGGAAACCCAGTGCCGCGACCCGTACATTTTCGTGCCGCAGGCATTCACGCCCAATGGCGACGGCAACAACGATCGGTTCCGGGTGCGCGGCACCGATATCACGGAATTGTACTTCATCGTGTATAACCGCTGGGGCGAGGAGGTGTACCGGACGGAAGACCCGCAACACACTGGCTGGGATGGTACATTCCGGGAGCAAGCGGTGTCGCCGGATGCTTTTGGGTGGTATCTGCGCGTTCGGTGCGGGAATGGGCAGGTTTTTGAAAACAAAGGAAATGTGACGTTGCTGAAATAGGCCGGGCTGTTAGTTTTTCATCAAACGGCTCAACTGCCGTTCGCTCCCTAACCCCACTTGGCGAGCCACTTGCGACCGCGACAAGTCGGGTATTTTCATCAGTTCCCCGATGCGCTCGCGGCGCAGCAAACCCACGTAGTCGCCGATGGTAATGCCGGTTTCTTTTTTGAAAATGCGGGTGAAGTTGCGGGTACTCATGTTCGCCAATGAAGCCAGTTGGTGCAGCGCCGTCTTTTTGTCGAGGTTGTCCACCAACCAGTCCTGCACGGCGTGGATGCCGGTGTGTAGGTGGTTTCGGTAGCACAAAAAAATGCTCTGCTGGGCCGCGTTGCCGTCGCGGCGAATGTACACCACGATCTCGCGGGCGACCTTGTTGGCGAAGTACGCGCCCATTTCCTTTTCCACGATGTGCAGCGCCAGATCAATGCCGGAGGCGATGCCCGCGCTGGTCAGGATGCCGTCCCGATCGGTGTATAACACGTTTTCCAGCACCCGTGCGGGCGGGCGGAGCTGTTGCAATTTCTGCGTGTACTTCCAGTGGGTCGTGCATGGCCGCCCGTCGAGGAAGCCGCCAGCCGCCAGCAGAAACGCTCCGGTACACACCGAGCACAGGTTGACCTGCCGGGAATATGCCTCCTGGAGCCAGGTCAGCAGGCCGCGTACCGCTTCCCGGTTTGGCCCGGACAGCACGTCCAGGTCCATTCCCGGGATGAAAACATAGTCGCCTTTTTTCACCGTCACCTCGGAGAAATGTTTCAAGCGGGCGAAGTGCAGCCCCGACGAAGTGCCCGCATCCTGGGTGTAGGTACAGTACTCCAGTTCGAAGGGGGCTTTGTAAAAAATCGCTTCGCAAAACACCTGGTCCGGGCCTGCCAGATCGAGGAAATGGGTTTTGGGAGAAATGATGAAAACAAACTTGATTGGCATGGCTTATTGCTTGATCCGGTTGAACTCTTTAACGCCCCGAACCAGTTGCTCGCCGTTGCTGTCGAGCAGCAGGGCGTTGCCGGGCAGGGCGTTTTTTTGCAGGTCGGTGACCATGCCGGAAAGGGTGAATACTTGCGCCCCGACGATAAATCGGGACAAGAGAAACGCGGCGATCAGGATGCCGGGCCTGGGTAAAAAAACTTGTGTTTTCATAGCAAAATATAAATTTTGCCACAAAAGTCCGGTGCTGTTTGTTACCTCGCTGGCCAGAGATCAGACGGATCAGGCCAAATTATATCAGAGACAAATACCGCTCCTTTATAATATTGAAATGGTGGCGCTGGTGCCCCACAATTGTGAAACCAAATGCCAGCACCGGCATTTGGGAGCGCCAGCAGATACCCGACCGCAGGAGCTGCTCGTCGGAGAGGTAGTTGTAAAAAATCCGGGTGGAGTTGCGCAGGGCGGTCATTTCCACCACCAAATCGGGGATACTCCGCGCATTGGCCCCGGCCTTGGCAGCGAGGAGGTCTTCGTCCATGCCCTGCGTTTTTTTGAGGGCTTCCCGGGCAAAAACCAAGGCGCGGTAGCCCATGATCCGCTCCCAGTCAATGAGGTGCTGGAGGATGTCAGCCACCGTCCACTTGCCGGGTGCATAGGTTTGGTGGCCAAGTTTCTGACAGGAAGCCCAGTCGAAAGTGGCGATCTCGTCAAGGCTGGCCTGGAAAGCCTGGTCCATTTCCACGTTGCCGTACAGGTTGATGTACCGGTCGAAGTAGAGCGGCATTGGATTGATGTGTGATTTTTTCATAGTCATTTTTTTACTTTTCCAACACCGTCTCCAACACCACCGGGCACAAGATAACTGCGTGGTTCATACCGCTCAGCGCGTCCACGTCGGCCAGAGCGGCGGTGGCCTCGTCGTTGGTCAGGAAGCCGCGTTCGGCCAGTTTTGGTACATAGATTTTCAGGAAAGAGCGTGGCCATTCCCAGGTCAACTCATTCGGGCGGGCGGTTTTGGCGATGACACGGGTGTGCAGCACTTTCATGCCCAAACGCTCGCCCATCGCGGGCACGAGGCGACCCACATCAATGTCGCCCGGCTGCTCGCGCATGGAGCGGTAACAGCCGGCGAGGGCCGTTTTGAAGTGTGGTAGCGGCGGCTCGGTCTGGAAAACCGACCAGTTGAAATACTCCTGCACGACAAAACGTCCGCCAGGTTTGAGGGCATTGCGCACCTTGGCTAATACTTGTTCGGGGTTAGGTACCCATGCCAGCGCCCAACGGCTGTACGCCCCGTCGAGGCTGCCGGGTTGGAGTTCCATGTCATCGAAGGAGCAGTTTTGCACGTCAATGGCCAGTCCGTGCAGGTTGGCTTGTTGTTTCAAAAAAGTAATGTAGTTGGCCGACAAGTCCACGCCGATGACGCGCCCGGTTTGGCCAGCGAGGTAAGCCATTTCGAGCGTGCAAAAACCGGGGCCACAGCCGAGGTCGAGCAAGGTGTGGCCCGTTCGGAAACCGCCTAACTCCCAGCCGCGACGTGCCTCGGCAGCCCAAACTTGGTGTTGCAGGCCAAGTCGGTGCAATTCTGTACGTTCAGTTCCGAGGATGTAGGCGTTGCTTTCGGCTTGCTCCATTGCGTTGTTTTTCATGGGAATTGAATTCTTTTCAACGCAAAAGTCTGAAAAATTAAAAACACTCGAACGGCCAAGTTTAGGACAAATCAGGCCAAACTACGGGACGTTATTTTTTCAAAATTTCGCCGCGCTTGGTGTTTTCTCCAAGCGCAGTCGGTTTCTTGTGAGTAGGTGTGCGCTTGGTGAAAACACCAAGCGCAGCGTTAATGGCAATGTGAAAATAGAATGGCGCAGCACTCCGACTTGTGTTTCGGGGTGCTGCGCCATAGCGGTGCATTTGAAAAAACGCTCTTACGTCCGCACCACCAGCACTTTCCCGCTCTGTACCTGCCCGTTTTTCCAGATACGCAGGGTGTAAAAACCAGGCGGCAAGTCGTGTACCAGAACGCTGTGCAAGCCTGCCTGCACCTGTTCGAGGCTGCGAACGGCCTTACCTTCGGAATCGTAGAGCGTCAATTTTTCTGCTTCGAAGGGCAGTTCAATACTGAACTGCGACACAGCGGGATTGGGGTAGTACAGCACGGGTTTGGGTGCGGGTTCGGTACTTTGCGGGTCTTGCCGGCCTTCCACGAACTGAATACTGGACTTGCCCTCGCAGGTGGGCACGGTGGTGTATTCCGTGATGAGGCGCACGAGCAGGCTGTTGAGCGGCTCCATTTTGTACTCGTCGGTGGTGGGTGCGAGGTGCTTGCCCCCGATGCCGGAGTGGTCGGTGAGAAAAACGTAGCTGCCGTTGGTGGCGAGGCCAAAAAATTTCATCAAAAACTCGGTGTCTTTTTGGATTCCGCTGGCGCTCAGGGGCACAATGCGGATACCGCGTTTGGCTGCTTCCCGGATGCTGTTTTTCAGGCTTTCGAGCACTTCCGGGCGCTGGTGGGGGCTGGCATCAAGGACGAGGAAGCAGATACGGGCCACGGCCTCGCGGCTCCAGGGCTGGCGCAGGGTTTCTTCCAGTGCGGAGTGAACGGCCTCGGGGTAGTCGCCACCGCCGCCGGCGGATTGTTTGCGGATGTAGTCCACGGTTTTGGCTGCGTCGTGATTGAGGGCGCTGCTTTTCACCACATAGTCGTCGCCCTCGTCGCGGTAGAATACCGAGCCAGTGCGCACGTCGAGGCCGGGATTGGCGGCCCGCACGCGCCCGATCACGTCCAGCAGTTCGGTTTTCAGGTACTCTAATTCGTCGCCCATACTGCCGGTGGCATCTACTGTCCACACGATGTCTACGGTTTTGGCGTGTTGGCACTCGCGCTTGATTTTGTACTGGTTGAGACCCACCAATTCGTACGGGAAGGCAGTACCCAGATTGAGGCGTTTGCCGTCCACTTCAGCAGTACAGAACCCAAGGAGCATTTTGGCTTTGTCTTTAAAAAAATCCTGCCAAAGTTCGGCCATGCCAGTATTGCTGGTTCTGGCTTCCCAGTGTAGTATGCCCCATTGGTCGTACAATTGCACGATAGCATCGCTCACAGGCAGCCCGTCCTCGGTTTGCAGCAACACGGAGTACCGGTTTTTGGGAAAAAACTGGTACATCTTCTGGTATTGGTCAGTTTCACCGTCCTTGAGCAGGTCGGCCCAATGGGTATTCCAGTTGTGCAGGTCGTTCCATTCGCCTGCAGTAAGCAAGCCCGCGCGGGGTTTGGGCTGCGAGGGCACGCCGGGGTGGGGGAGTGGTTCCGTGGTTGGTTCGTCGCGTGTGTACGCGACCTCCTCGTGGCTATCGGACATCAAAAGGGCGGGCTCGACATCTGCGGCAGCCGGCGGCGGAGTTGTTGAACGGACACCATCAATGTAATAGTCCGTGCCTTCCCGCTTGCTATCTTTTATTTTTACAGGCTCACCTTCCCACGCTGTGGATGCAGGTTTAGCGGTCCGTATGTCTGCCTTTTTGAGCGGCACACTTATAGATGCTCCTTCTGTGGCGGGGCTTACTTTTCTGGCCATATCCGGACGAGCCCTGCTCACATAACCGGTTTCCGAGCTAAGGGCAAACGCATAATCAGAAGGACCGGCCTGATCCCGGGCTGGCCGGTAGTTGCGTACTACGACTTCTTCGGTGGCAGCGTTGCCGAGCGCGGCGTGCAGTTTGTTGGCCTGTTTGGCCAAAACAGGCACGCCCACGATGCGGTGGGTTTCACGGCCGGGGGCCGAAATGTCCACGGTATAGGTGCCGGGAGCCAGTTCGAGGTGGTAAGCCCCCGCCGTGTCGGTGGTCGTTTTACCAGCCAGGTCGGTGTTGTTTAGCGCCCGGATTTCGGCTCCGACAAGGGGCGACCCGGTTTCGTCCGTGATTTTCCCGACGAGCGCGGTGCCGTTTTTTTGAAAAGAAAATGCCGCGAGACCAAGCAGGGCGGCGGATGCGAGTAGGACAAGGAAGTGTTTCATGCAACAGGTGTTTTTT
>JBEBHD010000269.1:0-6850 GCA_040080915.1 Saprospiraceae bacterium | reverse complement strand
GCAGATGACCTGCGAATACGGGTCAACTGTTTGCTGGTAAACGCTGTCAAAATCGGTGGTGATTTGGAGGAAATTGCCCAGCGAATCGAACTTGGCTAGGTACACCCCCCACTTCTGTTCGGCGATGCCAAACAAGGTGCCGAAACAAATGATGGTGTCTTGATCGGTTGTAACCGCAGAAATGATGCACGAGCGCGCGCCAGGGAGAAGTACGGTCTTGCTGAACCCCGGCTGGGCGTTCAGGCTAATTCCACAAGCCATGAGGCAGATCGGCAACAGCGGTCTTTTCATGCTCAAATCCGCAGCGCCAAACTGATAAAATAATTCAGTCCCGGCGCGTAGATCACCTGGCTGGAGTACAGGCGCGGGTCGGTGGTGTCGTTCCGGTAGGCGTTTCGGTACGAGTCGCGGCCCGAAGTGATGATATTCGTGTTGTTCAGCAGGTTGTTTATGCCCACGTTCAGGTAAACAAAATAATCGTCCTTGATGCGCCACGATTTGCCGCCGAAAAAGTCCAGCGTGTACGCCGAGGGCGCTTTTTGCTGATCAATGATGAGGTGCCACAGCTCGGTGCCGCGCTGGAACGGCTCCACAAAACCGGCAGTGCGGCGGGTCTGGTCGAACTGGTACCAAAAGTTGTCGGCCCAGTTGAGCGTCAGCGCCGCGAACCAGAACTGCTTGCCCTCGTAGCGAACGCTGGCCGACGCGGTGGTCTGCGGCGTGCGCGGCACGTAAAAGTTTTTCTGGTAAACCGTCACCCCGTTCAGGATCACGTCGGAGGTGTTGTCCTGGGTCAGGTACAGCGTGGGCCGGTTGGTGTAGATGTACTCGCCGATATTGGCCGCCGCCGAAAACGTCCAGGCTGTGAAGGGCCGTGCCTCAATGGCCGCCTCAATGCCCGCGTGTTGGCGATCCACGTTGGTGAGCAATTGGGAGCCAAAAACGCCCGTGGTGGTGGCGTAAAACAGGAAGTTGTCGTACTCGCCGGTGATTTTCGTGAAGTACCCGGTGAGGCGGGCTTTGTAGTTGGGTGCCCGCCAGAGGTAGCCGCCTTCTACGCTTTGGATCGTGTACGGCTCGGCATTGTTCACGGTCTGGTTGCGGGTGCGGGGCGAGAGGAAAATGTCGCGGAACAGGGGCGCGCGCGTGCCGTGAAAACCGTTGGCGTACAGGAAGTGGCGGCCGCTGATCTTGTAGGTGGCCCCGGCCTTGATGCCGTAGGTCAGGAAAGTGTGCTTTTTGGAGTCGCCGAGGGATTCGTCGGGGAAACGCCCGTTTTGCGTATGGCCTGTACGCCACAGTTCGGTGAGCAGGTTTTCTACGGATGCAAAGACATTGAATTTGCGGAAATTGCCCTGAAACTGCACCCAGGTTCCGGCTTTGCGGATGTTCTCGTCGTAGTCGTAGCCGTAGGTTTCGCCCTCGCGCACGATGCGGTTGGGCGTACGCACGTCGTTGTCGCGGGCGCGCGGGTCGTCGGGCACATCCTGCTGGGCAAACCGGTCCCAGTCCACGATGAAGTCGCCGCCGAGGATGTCGTCCACGGTTTTGAAATTGCGGCCCCGGTACCAGTGGTAGTTGGCGCCGCCATTGAATGAGAAGCGCTCGCCGAGCGACTGGCGGAGCAGGGCGTTGAGGCCGAATTCCTTGCTGTCGCCCCGGAAATCCGCGATCACGACCTGGCTGCGTTTGCCAGTCACGTTGTTTCCGGCCACGCCGTTGGCATCGCGGATGGTCTCGGTGGAATTAGTGTTGGCTGCCCATAGGCCAGCCCAGTCAATTTGGCGCAGGTACTCGTTTTCGCGCAGTTGTTGTGCCCACTCCTTGGCGGCCACCACGGTATCGAGCAGGGCGGAAGGCAGGCGGCGGTTGTAGTCCGGTTCGGGGTTGTTGGCGTTGAACCAGTCGAGGCGCGTGGAGCCGTTTTCACCGAATTGAGAAAAGGCTGTCAGCAGGATGTTGGTTTGGCGCGAGGGCTTGAAATCGTACCGGAGCAGTACAATGGGCTGGTTGCTGTGGCTCACGTAGCCGTTGCGTTTGTCGCCGTTCCAGTACCCCCAGTTGGGGTTGTAGCGGGTGTTGCCGGCCAGGTCGTACATTTCCTCGAAGGTATCGCTGTTACGGCCGCGGGCATTGGGCGAGGCGAGCACGGTCAGATTGAGCGCATGGCGTTCGTTGATGATTTTGTCCAGAGAAAGGAAGTACGAGTAACCGTCGAAAAAGGTGCCATCGTGCCAGCCTTCCTGCGCCCAGCGGCGGCTGCCCGACAGGGTGACGGCCCAGCCGCCGGGCATGAGGCCGGTACTGGCTGTTAGCATGGCGCGGTTGGTGTACGTGCGGTTGCTTATGGCGTACGAAGCGCGAATCTGTTTGCGCTGAATGCTGGCGCGGGTGTCCAGCATGGATGCGCCGCCGATTTCTGAAAATGCGAACTCCGCCGGGTCGAGGCCAACGACGCTCTGGCGGTTGCGCAGCACGTCGTTGAGGCCGCCGAGTTCGCCAAAAAAGGCGATGCCTGACTCCGGGTCGTTGATGTTGAAGCCGTTGAGAAACACCGGGAAAAAGTCGGAGTCGTAGCCGCGTTCGCGGAAACGGAACACGCTCCAGCCGAAGTTGGAGAAGTTTTGGAACACGTCGCGGGAGGCGTGCAGCAGGTTGGCGATCTCGCCGATGCCGTCGCTCTCCTCCTCACCCTCCTCGAGGGTGACGGTGGGCACGTCCGTGGCATTGGCCGAGGTGTTGGCCGGGTCGCGGCGCAAGGTGATGGCCAATTGGGCCTCTTCGCCGCCAGCCAGTGTTGCTGAGGCATCGGCGGGCAGGTAGCCGGCTCGGGTAGCGGAGAGCTTGTACGACCCCGGCGGCAAATTTTCAAAAACAAACCGGCCGCGGCTGTCGGTGGCCGCGAACAGGCCGGTGTTGGCGATCACCACGGCGGCATCGGTGACCGGGGCGTTGTTTTCGGCATCCGTGACGGTGCCCCGAAGGGTGGCCGTTTGTGCGCTGATGCCGTGTGCGAGCAAGAAAAACAGGGTGGAAAAAATGAGTTGTCGGATCATTCCGTGTGGGTGGTTAACGTGTGTGTCGTTTGGCGGAGCGTAAAGGTAAAAAAGCCCGCTCGTGTACAGGCACGGGATTGAAGTAAATTAACAATCGCGACACATTGCACTGCCCTGCTGCACCCAAAAAGGCCACAGAACGATCAATCCACCAGCATGGCAGCCCGGTCCAGCTGTTGTTGCACCATCCCGTTGGGCAGTTCCCGGAATTCGTATTGCTGGTTGCGCAGTTGAGGCTCGAAGCCTGCCTCGCGTATGGCGCGCTGGATGCCGTCGGCAGTGAAGCGGAATCGCGCACCAGCGGCGGACACCACGTTTTCCTCGATCATGATGCTGCCGAAATCGTTGGCACCCGCATGCAGGCATACCTGTGCGACCTGCTTGCCCACGGTCAGCCACGAGGCCTGCACATTCACTACATTTGGCAGCATGATGCGACTCATGGCGATCATACGCACGTACTCGTCGCTCGTTACGGCGTTGCGAGCGCGTTTTATTTTTTTCAAAATAGTGTCCTCATCCTGGAACGGCCAGGGGATGAACGCCAAAAAACCCTTGGCATCAGCGGGCTTTTCGGACTGCACCTGCCGCAGCGCGGCGAAATGTTGCATACGTTCCAGGTTGGTCTCGATGTGGCCAAACATCATGGTGGCCGAGGTGGTGAGGCGCAGTTGGTGCGCGGCGCGCATCACGTCGAGCCATTCCTGGCCACCGCATTTGCCTTTGGAAATGAGGCGGCGCACGCGGTCGTCAAGGATTTCGGCACCCGCCCCGGGCAGCGAGTCAAGGCCGGCGGCTTTTAGTTCTTTCAGTACGTCGTAGTGGGACATGCCTTCCAACTTGCTGACGTGGGCGATTTCGGGCGGCCCCAGCGCGTGCAGTTTCAGGTTGGGGTACAGTTCCTTGAGTTGACGGAACAGGTCGGCGTAAAATTGCAGACCGAGGTCGGGGTGGTGGCCGCCCTGCAAGAGCAGCTGCTCGCCGCCGAAGGCAAACGTCTCCTCAATTTTTTGTTTGTACTCCTTGATGGTAGTGACGTACGCCTCCCCGTGGCCCGGCCGCCGGTAAAAATTACAGAACTTGCAGTTGGCGATGCACACGTTGGTGGTGTTGGAGTTTCGGTCAATGATCCAAGTGACCGTGTTGCCGGGAACGTGGTGTCGGCGCATCGAGTTGCCGACGAACATGAGGTCGGCGGTGGCGGCGTTTTCGAACAAAAAAACACCCTCTTCGGGGCTTAGCCAGTCGAGGCGGAGGGCGCGTTGGAGCAGGTCGTGGACGTGTTGCATGGTGCGAAGTCGAAATTGGAACAGGAAACAAAGTTTGGGCGCGGTTGTTGGCGGGATCGTGCGCGGCAAAAATACCATGCTCCCGCAATTGGGTAAAAGATATACTTTTGTTGGAAAATTGGAAAAATGAGCACCTTGTCCATTCGCCTTGATGACGAGATCGTCAAAAAATTTCAGCAAGCCAGCGACGAAGAAAAGACACGTTGGGAGGAAGCCTTCAACTTATGGTGGCGAGTATATTTTGTTTCCGACCCGAAACAGAAGTTGGAATTAGCAACCACATATTATCGGAAAAAGGCCGCCGAAAGAGGGCTGACCGAGAAAAAATTGGCTGAACTCTTGGCTGATGAAGCGGAATAAGAGGGTAGTCTTCGATTGCAACGTCCTGATCAGTGGATTGATTCGTAGCGATTCGCCTCCGGGTAAAGCGTTTGACCGAGCGCGAAGCGATTGCGACTTGGTTGTCTCGGAGGCCTGCCTCGCCGAGGTCCGGCGGGTGTTTTACCAAGAAAAGTTTGCCCGATATTTTTCACGCGAAGAGGCAGACCTGTTTCTCGAGGTTTTTGGCGAAGCCGCTATTTTGGTAGAACCAACTGAACAGATTCGGGCTTGCCAAGACCCGAACGACGACAAATATCTGGAGGCCGCCGTTGCCGCAAAAGCTGATGCCATCGTTTCGGGCGACCCGGACTTGCTCGCACTAAACCCTTTTCGAGGCATTCACATCTTGTCTCCACGCGACTTTCTTTCTTTTTTCGTCGGGTAACCGCCCCTCTTTGCGAGCAACGGGCATTGAAAAACCCCGCCCCGGAACTTTCCTCCGCACCACACCAGTTAACCACCTTCGTCTCCCCTCCCAAACCGCTTCCCAAACTTTTTTTTCATAAAAAACCGCTCCCGGCTCGCCCAATCCAGATCGCCTTCCGGACGTTTCGCCTTCCATGCTTACAAAAACTACGATTGAAACCCGCTTGCAGCGCTGGCGACGCGTCCTGCGCCAGGCGATTTATGGTGAGGAACAGGATTTTACCACCGGCAGTATTGACCGGGCCATTGTGCTGCTGTCCATCCCGATGATATTGGAAATGGCGATGGAGTCACTTTTTGCCGTGGTGGATGCCTTTTTTGTGGCTCGCATCGGCAACGAGGCCGTGGCCACGGTGGGCCTCACCGAGTCGGTGCTGACCCTGATCTACTCCGTAGCCATCGGCTTGAGCGCTGCGGCCACAGCCATGGTAGCCCGCAGGGTAGGGGAGGGGAGAAAAAAAGCCGCCGCCGTGGCCGGTGCGCAAACAATCTTTATCGCTGTCATCCTGTCGGTGCTGATCGCTGTTCCGGGCTTTTTCTTTGCCGAGGATATTCTGCTGCTCATGGCCAAAGACCCGCACGTAGCGGCATCGGGCGCGCCGTACACCCGGCTTATGCTCACGGCCAACCTGCCCATCCTGTTGCTGTGGATGCTCAACGGCATTTTTCGAGGCGCTGGCGACGCGGTTACGGCCATGCGAGCGCTCTGGATCGCCAACGCGGTGAATATCGTGCTGGACCCGCTTCTGATCTTTGGCTACGGGCCGTTCCCCGAAATGGGCGTGCTGGGTGCCGCAGTGGCCACTACCATCGGGCGCTCCGTTGGCGTGGCCTATCAGCTGTGGCAATTGTTCGGCGTAGGCAGGATTCTGCGCCTGCACTGGCGTTTCTTGCGCCCCCGGCTCGACGTTGTGCGCCGCCTCTTGGTGCTGGCATCGGGCAGCACGGGGCAGTACCTGATCGCTTCGGCCAGTTGGATTTTTATGATCTACATCCTCGGTCAAATCGGTACACAGGTGACGGCAGGCTACACCATCGCCATCCGTATCGTGATATTTACCATACTGCCGTCGTGGGGCATTTCCAACGCGGCAGCCACCTTGGTGGGCCAAAATCTCGGCGCGGGCTTCCCCGAACGGGCGGAAAAATCCGTTTGGCGGGCAGCTTATTTTAACATGATCTTCATGGCCATCGTGGGTGTTACCTACCTGATCGGCGCGCCGTTTTTCATCGGCCTGTTCACCACCGACCCGGAGACGCTCAAGGCCGGGTCCATGGCGCTTCGGATCATCGCCGCCGGTTACGTTTTTTACGGCTACGGCATGATCCTGGCGCAGGCCCTCAACGGTGCGGGCAACACGCGCACGCCCACCATCCTGAACTTTGTGTGTTTCTGGCTGATTGAAATGCCTCTGGCATGGCTCTTGGCACTGCACTGGGAATGGGGCCAGGGCGGGGTTTATTACAGCATCGTGGTGTCGGAGTCAGTGCTGGCCTTGGGGGCGATTTGGGTTTTCCGAAAGGGGAAATGGAAGACGACGAAGGTGTAGCGCAAGGAACAGCCACTGAGAGTTTTTTGTGTGTAAGGGTAACTGTTTAGTACCCGCATGAGGCGGCACTAAACGCAAAAAAATGCACCACAGATTTTCACAGATTCACACAGATTTCCCCTTTCCGTTTAAAAAATCTGTGTGAATC
>JBEBHD010000268.1:0-6864 GCA_040080915.1 Saprospiraceae bacterium | reverse complement strand
CCGGTTGCCTACGGCGAAAATTTCAACGCAGCATGAAGCAAAATTTGCCGCTTGCAGCCCGGCGACTGAAATTTAAACACGCTCTAATTTGGCAATGTGCAAATGTGCTAATTCCTACCTTGTACCAATACATTTTTTGCTCTGTGTCCTCTCAAACTCAGTGAACCTCTGTGCAACTTGTTTTGGTGTTCGCTCTTACCCAATTTGTGGCATTATTTCTGCCGGAAAAAAAATCTGATAATCCTTGTCCGCTTTCGGCAGGTATTTGTTCACGACAGATCAACCGACCGGCCATGCAACGATTACTTTTTTTTGGTTTGCTCGCCTTTTCCGCTCTGCGGGCCGATACCCAAAATATCGTCTGGGTGTCGCCTTGCACGGATACTTCTTTTTGTTTCGACCCCGGCAACTGCGCCGGGGGCAGGGTCACCCTCTGGGAGGAGGCTGTGACCACCTGCAGCAGCCCAAAAATTCACTATTCCTACAAAATTGACCTCAGCAACAACAACTCGATTGACATCCAATCGAACGAAGATACGCTGAACCTCGTGCTGCCCGTCGGTACGCACCAAGTCATCTGGCGGGCCACAGACAACTGCGGAAACATCAGCCAAGCCTGTTCGTACCTGATCCAGGTAAAAGACTGCACGCCGCCTAGCCTGTTGTGCATCAGCAGTATAGCGCAAAATCTGCTGGTGCCGGATTGCTTCACCAAGTTCAACGTCTCGGACTTTATACTGTCGGCCAGCGACAACTGCACGCCCAAGGCCATGCTCCAGTTTGGGATGCGCCGCCCTAACACCGGCAGCGGGTTTCCCGCCGACACCAGCCTGCGGTTCGAGAAGTGCGAGCAAGGAAGCTATCCGGTGCAAATTTGGGTACGCGACGGGAACGGCTTGGCCAACAGCTGCAAAAGCCAGGTTGTGGTGCAGGACAACGCCGCGCAGTGTATTTGTGAACAGGCGGCAGGCATTTTTTTGCAAGGCTGCGCACACAGCGCCGACAGTGTTTTGTTGAAGAACTACACCCTCAAGGCTATGCTCCAGGGCACGCCGCTGCAAGGGCCTCCGATCAGCATGGTGTTTGAAAAAAACATGCCGGACTCGTGCTTCGGCGTGGCATTCGACAGTTTGCCGCTCAACGGAGCCTACACAGGATGGGCGCGGGCGTTCCGCACTGGGAACCCCTTGGAGGGCGTTTCCACATTCGACCTCGTGCTCATCAACCGGCACATTCTGGGCCAACAACCGTTGGAAAATTTTTACCAAGTACTCGCTGCCGATGTGAACCAAAGCAAGTCCATTTCCACCTTCGACATCATCGAAATCCGCAAACTGATCCTCGGCATCTACGACTCGCTTCCGCAGGCCCCGGCATGGCGGTTCATCCGTCCTGTGCCCGATCCGCTCAACCTGCTCTCGTTCGGGGAAGTGCGCGACACGCATTTTTTTTCCCTGCAAAACCTCTTGGTTGACACGCTTTTTTCCCGCCTAAATTTTGTAGGCGTGAAAATGGGCGATGCCAACGCAAATGCGACCCTCCACGGTGGCATCGAAACAGAGAACCGCGCCGCACCGCTACGGTTGCTGCTCGACGACCGTTTCATGGAAGCCGGTCGGGAAGAATGGGTCGCCATACGGGTTTCCGAAAATACTGTCCTTGATGGTTGGCAGTTGGCCTTGGGCACGGATCACGACCGGTTGGAAATACGCGATATTCGAGGCCTGCCAGCACAGTTTGTCGCATGGGACCAGAGCGGCGAACCGCGCATTTCCTGCCTGGCTGATGTGCCTGCGGCATACCAAGCGAACGACAGGCTTTTCGAGGTTTTGGTGCGGGCAAAAACCCTTGGTCTTGTTTCAGAAGCCTTGCGCTTGAACCGACAAAATTTGACCGCAGAGGCTTATCCGGCCGGGGAGCGCTCGGCGCAGCCGGTAGAACTGGCGGTGCCGACACCTCGCGTGGGTGCCACAATTTACGGACCCAATCCCAATCCATTTTCTGCTCAAACGGTGTTCAGTATCGAACTGGAAAAACCCGGGCCAGTAGCACTGGAGGTGTTTGACCTGATGGGAAAAAAAGTATTCGGAGAAACCCGCCACTTGAGCGCAGGGCGGCACGAATGGGTTTTGCCCGCTGCGGTTTTACCTACTGTGGGGGTGTACGCCTACCGGGTATGTGCGCAAGGGAAGGTGCGGAGCGGGCGATTGGTACGGTCGTAATTTTTTATATTTTTTGAAAAAAAATTTCGCCTACGGCAATCCAATTTTAATCTACTCCCGTACTTAGCGCGAATTTTATTGGTAAAAAACGAACTACACCTGCTTATGAAACGCCTGTTCAAAATCCTTGCCTACACGCTCGGCGTGCTGGCGCTCCTTGTTGGTATCGCCGTCGCTTTTCTGTACTTCCGGGGCATTCCCACATACGAGTACGCTCCGACCCCTGAAATTACAGCCTTGAAAGTTGTGCCCGACAGTGCCCGCGTAGAGCGTGGAGCCAAGATCGCAACCCTGCTGTGCAACGAATGCCACAAAAACCCGTCTACTGGCCGCTTGTCCGGGCGCATCATGTCCGACCTTCCGGCAGTGTTTGGTGAAGTTGCATCGCTCAATATAACCCAAGACCCCGATCATGGTATCGGGAGCTGGACGGACGGCGAGCTGTACTATTTCCTGCGTACCGGCATCCGAAAGGACGGCTCGTGGGCACCGCCGTTCATGCCGAAGTTCCCAATCATGGCCGACGAGGACTTGCACAGCATTATCGCTTGGCTGCGCTCCAACGAACAGTCTTTGGCTGCAGATGCACGCGAGTACCCTCCCAACAAATTCAACCTGTTCACCAAATTTTTGGCCAACATGGCCATATTTCCGCCGCCCTTGCCGGAGCGGACGATCACCGTGCCCGACCCGTCCGACCAAGTCGCCTTCGGCAAATACGTGGCCGATGCCCTGTGCGCCTGCTTTGCCTGCCACTCCGCCGACTTTGCCAAACAGGATGCCCTGCACCCGGAAAAAAGCCTCGGGTTCTATGGCGGCGGCAACCCCATGCTCAACTATGAGGGAGAACTGGTGCCCTCCGCCAATATTACCATGGACAAAGAAACCGGCATTGGCGGCTGGACGCTGGAGGAGTTCCGCGAGGCCACCAAGTATGGCAAAAACCCCAAAGGCGGCCCACTGTATTACCCGATGTTCCCGCACACGACATTGACGGATACCGAAGTGGATGCCATCTGGGCTTACCTGCAAACGGTACCGCCGATCAAAAACTCGGTGGCGCGATATAAGCCGAAAGGGTAGAGCACTTTTGGCTTTTCGCAGTAAAAGGTTATGACCTACCCCTCAGAAAACACGGTAATTTCTTCCGAAAAATCCAACCTCGGATGCTCGGCGCACAGCTGCCGGACATGTTCTATTTGCTGCGCAGTAAAAGCCCGGTGCTCTGCGCTGCCAGGGTGAAATGGCCGGTGCCGGGCCGCTGTGGTTATTTTGCCAATCCGTTCCAGCAGGTTTTGGGTTTGGGGTAAAAAAAACGTTTCCGTGAAATATTCCCAGATGTAGTCCACTGCAGCGCCGGAGGGGTGGAGCATGTCGGCGGCGTAGAAACGGTAATCGCGCAGGTCGTCGAGCAGCAGCTCGTATGCCGGGAAATAGTGAACAAATTCGAGCCGTTGGCACAATTCGGCACAGGCCAACACGAGTACGGCCTTGCTGCGCTGGTTGTCCACCAGCCCGGCACGCAAGTGACGCACAGGGCTGACGGTGAGCACAACCCGAAGTGCCGGATTGGCAGTGTGCAACGAGGACAAGGCTTGTTCCAGCACGTCCGTTGTTTCGGCCACGCTGAGGCGGCGCTGCTCGAAGCGGTCGGCGGGTACCTTGTGGTTGTTGGCCACCACCTGCCCCGTTTCGCGCAATGTGAACACGTCGGCGGTGCCCAGCGTGAGCAGCAGGCGGTTTGTTTTTTTCAAAAAAACAGCCGCATGGGCGTGTGCTGTCGCGAAGTTTTGCAGCGCAGTTTCCCGGTCGGGATGCGAAAACCGCCCGTGGTGCTTCCAGCTATGCCACAGGCCCTGATACTCAAAAACAGCGTTTTCTGGATCAAAAACAGCGTTTTGCAGGGCAATGAGCGATCGGGCGATGGACACCGGGTTGTACACGATCCCGTTGGGGTTGGTCAGCGCCTGGAACTTGCCCGCTTCTAACCGTTCGCCGATGTGTTCGGTGAAACAAGAGCCGACCAGCAGCAGCTGATCGGTGTGCGCAATGCCGAACGATGCCCGGTGCATGGGCATCGTAGTCCGAAACGTTTTCATGGCAAACCCTTTTTTCCCGGCAAACTTGCTACTTTTACGGCTCTTTTTTCGACAACATCCTGAATTACTCTGCATGGGTTTTTTCCAGCAACTTTTTGGCAAACGCCAAGCCACGCTACCGGACATCCCGTTTGGCCGCTATTCCGATGCGTACAAATCGGAGGAGCAAGTAGCTGCGTGGAACCGGTCGCTCGAACTGTTCGACAAGGGCCAGCACTTGGATGCCTACGGCGAGTTTTTCGCCTATCTGCGCGACGAACAGATGGACAACGTCCGCTGGGAGCGGCAGGGTGATGCTGCCTTGCGCTTCGAGCTTCAGCAAGGTTCACAACGCGTGACGGGCACAGCCACTGCCGACAAAGTGCTGGCCGAGAGCCAGGTGGCCCGTGCCGAAGACCTGAACGTGGGCTTCTTGCGCCGCCTCATGGAGTACAACTACAGCCTGCGCTTTTGCCGGTTCGCGCTCTCGCCAGACAACATCCTCGCCCTGCGCTTCGATACGCCCGGTGTGGATGCCTCGCCGCTCAAGCTCCTGCATGCCCTACGCGAACTGGCCATACACGCCGACAAGCAGGACGACTTGCTCATTGATGAATTTAGCACCCTGCATGCCGTGGAAAAACTACACGGCGCGGAAATTCCGGATGCGGAAAAATCAATCAAGTACGAATACCTCCGCGATCAGATCATCACGACCTTGGCCCTGTTGGACAAAGCCGACCCCGACCCGAACAAGTATCCTGGCGGCTACGCCTACCTCCTGCTCGCGCTGGCCCTCCGACTCGATTACCTGCTGCGCCCGGAGGGTTTTGTGATGGATATTTTGGAAAAAATCTACGGCATCTATTTCACCAAGGATGAGCGTACCAACCAATTGAAGATCATAGCCCTGCGCAAAGAGTTTCAAAAAATACTCGACCGGCCGCAGGAACAGGTGCTACAGGAACTGTACCGAACGCGCAGCACCTTCGGCGTGAATCCGCCCGCTAACCACGAACGCGTGGTAGCACTCATTGACGGCGAACTGCCCAACATGGAGTGGCACCTCAACCAGAACCACCTCGAACTGGCACTGGCTGTGCCCCAGTACATCGTCGGCAATGCCTTGTTCCAGAACGTCCCCCCCCAACCCGACCGCGACCTGTTTCATTTATTTTTTCAAATCACCGAGACCGATTTTTTTCGAGCGCTCGGCTTCCCTACGTACACCGACCCGAACGGTTTGCCCGACAAACGCTCGATCACCCAAGCCATTCGTGCCATCGCCGACAACAACCGTCGCGAGTACCCGAACTTGAAGCCCGACACCGGCAAATTGGATTTTTCGTCCATGCCGCTGTTTGCCAAAACCTACTTGGAAATGGCTCGAAGCCTCGTCGTCACCAAAGCGTGACGGGCATCACAAACCGATTTTTGACAGGAACCACACGATTTTTATGGCCACCAATTCATTTATCCGCAACAACCGCCTCTGGCTCGCCTTGCTGCTGATCGCAGCCTTTGCCATTCCGTACCTACTCCAGTACCTGCCCAACAAGCCGGACAACACCGAGAAGCCCCCCATTCCCGATAAACCCGCCGTGACGGTGACCGTGCCGCCGTTCAACCCCGACTCGGCTTACGCTTCTGTTCAAAAACAAGTGGATTTCGGGCCGCGCGTACCCGGTACTCCGGCGCACAAAAAATGTGCGAGTTGGCTCTCTGCCGAATTTACCCGAATGGGAATGGTCGTGATTGAGCAGAATTTCACGGCCAATACCTACTTCGGCCCCCGCGACGCGGTGAACATCATCGCCCAGTACAAGCCCGAACAGACCAACAGAATCCTGATCTCGGCCCACTGGGACAGCCGCCACGTAGGCGACAAGGACACCAAGGACAAAGACAAGCCCATTCTTGGTGCGGACGACGGCGCCAGCGGCGTGGCCGTACTGCTCGAAATCGCCCGTGTGCTGCAAGCCAACCCCGTGGACCTCGGCGTGGACCTCATTTGTTTCGATGCCGAAGACCTCGGCGACGACCGCGGGCAGGAAGCCGGGCAGTCCGTCATGACCCAAAACTCCAACGAAGCCAAAACGCGCACTTGGTGCCTTGGCTCCCAGCACTGGTCGGAAAACCTGCACAAGCCCGGCTACTCGGCCCGTTTTGGCATTTTGCTCGACATGGTGGGCGCACGCGGTGCTCTTTTCCCCCGCGAGGGCTACTCTGCCCAAAATGCACCGCTTGTTCAGAATGGCATCTGGAGCATCGCCGAGGAACTGGGCTACGGCAGCAGTTTCCCGAACAGCCCCGGCGGCTATGTCACCGACGACCATGTGTTTGTCATAAAAAACGCTCGTATTCCTACAGTGGACATCATTAGCATACCCAACCCACCGCCCAATTCTTTCGGTACCTACCACCACACACACAACGACAACATGAGCGTCATTGACCGCAGTACGCTCGGCATGGTCGGGCATGTGGTGACCACCGTGGTGTACCGCACCGGGGCTGGGGTGTTTTTGTGAAAATTAGGTAGTCGGCCCACAAGTCACTTGATC
>JBEBHD010000050.1:0-24680 GCA_040080915.1 Saprospiraceae bacterium | reverse complement strand
TGCTGCCAAATCCGGCGAGCGATGTGTTGTCGGTGTTGTTGGGCCGGGCCGCCGCCGCGCCGCTGCGCGTGCGGGTGTGGGGCGCGGACGGGCGTTTGGCGTTGGAAGGCGTGCTGCGGGCAGGAGCGGAGCGGCTCGTGCTGGACGTGGGCGACCTGCCGAGGGGGATGTATTTTGTACAGGCGGATGCGGCGGTGCGGAAGGTGGTGCTGCGGTAGGGGTTTTTAAAGAAGCTGGGTAACGTTCACAACGTCGCTCCTCAGAACCGCCTCCAACGCATTTGCAACACCCCCAACATCGCCTCTCGAACGATGCGAAGCGACATTTTGGACTGCCCGCGCTCCCGATCTTTGAACGTGATGGGCACCTCGCGCACCTGAAATCGAAGGGAATAGGCTGCGAATTTCATGGCGATCTGGAAGGCATAGCCGACGAAGCGCACTTTGTCGAGGTCAATGCGTTCCAGCACCTTGCGCCGGTAGCAGATGAAGCCGGCGGTCGGGTCAGCGACGGGCATCCAGAGGATCAAGCGCGTGTAGAGTGAGGCTCCGTAGGAGAGAACGATGCGGTCTATGGGCCAGTTTTTAACATGACCGCTGCGCACGTAGCGGGAACCGACGGCTACATCGGCAGCCTCGTCGCGGCACTTGGTCAAGAGGCGGGGCAGGTCGTTCGGGTCGTGTGAGAAATCCGCATCCATTTCAAAAAAGTATGCGTAGTCGCGTTCGAGACCCCAGCGGAAACCGGCGATATAGGCCGTGCCAAGGCCGAGTTTGCCGGTGCGTTCCAGCAGGTGCAGCCGCCCGGCGAATTCCGTTTGCAGGTTTTGCACGATGGCCGCGGTACCGTCGGGCGAGCCGTCGTCTACGATCAGGACATCGAACGCTTCGGGCAGTGCGAACACGGCTCGCGTGATGGCCTCCACGTTTTCGCGTTCGTTGTAGGTGGGAATAATGACGAGGTTGGGCAAAGGATGCGGCGTTTGAGAAATGTGCTCTTAGCCCGGCAAAGGTAGGTGATGGCATTGGAGAATAAAAAGCCGGGTACTAGGTGATTAATGATTCCAGTAGGGACCGTCAATCGCTGTGTGATTTCGTTATTTGAGAGGGTGTTTGTTAGTTCATGAGTGTAGTACGATCTTTGACTCCTCCGCCAAAGGTGACCTCAATTACAAAAACAGAGCTACTTAACTCAATGATTGTAAATGACGCAGCATCACCGTTGGATTTGGTTAGTTTAAAGATTTTGCCATCTGAGCTTATGCTCCAAACGGCAGACTCCGTATTCGGTTCGTTTGGGTCACACTTTATGTTCTCATGTGAAACAATCAAATTATGATCGCTATAGAATGTATAGCAATCATCCAGATCGCATTCACCGTATTCCTTTAATGTTACATCCTCCCACTTATTTGTAATTGGATCGAATTCTTCTGCCTTTGTAACTCCCCAACAAGAAGCAGCGACAAGCCTCTCCTCTAAAGAGGCTTCATCTTTTTTGCAGGCCGGTGCAAACAGAACCGAAATAAAGATAGCAAAGAGGAAGGGGGCGATAGGTCGTTTCATACTAGAAGATATTTTGAATGTGATTGAACGAAGGCAAACATACACAGATCAACGGTTCAATTGCAACAACTTAGGAGTATTTATAAAATCACAAACGACACAAAGCCGCTAAATAATGGAATGATTACCGAATCCTTAATTTTGAGTTTGAATTGGGCGGTGTTGACCTTTGTGTTACTAGTGACCTTGCTTTTAGGGCTATCACGCTAAGTCGCATCTTCGCTGTACTTGATCAAACGTTGAGGTAGCTCATCAGCGAGTCGTAGCGCTCGCGCATGGAGTCGGCGTAATCGCTCTCGGCGTAGGTTTCCTTCACATCGTAGTCGTAGCGTTGCAGGGCGGCGATGACCCGGCTGATATCCTGGCGGTTGATCTTGATCGTCAGTTCCACGGTTTCTGCATCGGGGCTGGAGGTGACGAAGGAGCTCAGAATTTTGGCGTTTTCCTCTTCCACAATACGGGCAATGGTGCCGAGAGCATAGTCGCGGCGGCTCATTTCGAGCACGAGCACACCGCCTGGTTCGATGAAAGAAGCCGAACCGGCAAAGAAGCGCAGCAGGTCGCTCAGGGTGATCAGGCCCTGGTAATTACCCTGATCATCCACAACGGGTATGACGGTCAGGCGATTTTCGCCCATAACCCGCATGACCTCGAACACATGATCCTTGCCGCGCACGGCAAAGCGGCGCATCATCGAAAAGTCGTACTCCCCGATAGGTTCGTACAGTTTGTGGTTGAAAATATCCTCTTCAGACAGGATACCGACCAACCGACGGTCGTCCACCACGGGCAGGTGCTTGACGTGGTGGTCGTTCAGGGCGTGAAAGGCATCCTTTCCCGTCTGTTCGGTGCGGAGCGCCGGAATATCGTAGGCGATAAGCGATTGAGCAGTCATGGCAGGCCGGAACGGGTTTTGTAAGCGTTTGGGCAAAGCCCGTTTGCGTTTGAAAAAAGAGCGACTTTTCGGGCTGGGTTGGGCTTGTGACCGGTTAAACAACGAAACGGCCATTTTGATGGTTGAACGCACGACAAGTGGCGGGCGGCACAAATATTTGCCCAAAAATTTTTATCAACAAACAAATCTTGCTCAGTCAGCGACAATTGTTTTTGCGACACCCCGCCCAAACGTCGCCGGCACCGCTGATTATTGGAGAGGGGGAAATACGGGAGGCGTGCGAGGTGCTGCTGGAGGGCATTCAGGTTACAGAGCGTGTTTAAATTTTGCGGTGAGATGGGATAGACAGTGCCTTTCCACCAGCAAAAAACAGTTCACAACAGGCACCGTTCACTTGCCAAATAGCGCCTGACACAAAAAAAGTTGTATGACCATATTGGCATAAACCCCTGCCAACAAATCGTCCAAGACCACGCCCCACCCGTCGCCAATTTTTTCTAAACGGCGTATGCCGAGCGGCTTGAAGATGTCAAAAAAACGGAAAAGAAAAAACGCCGCCAGCCAGTAGTTCCAGCCAAGGGGCAACCCGATGAGGCCCAGCCACATCCCGGCCATTTCATCGAGCACGGTCTGGCTGGGGTCTTCGCCCCATTCGTCGCGCAGTAGAGCCGAGCCGGTGGCGCACACCCAGGTGGCGGCCACAACGAGCAGGCAAAGTTCGAGTCGAAAAAAATCGGGGGTAAACATGGCCAACGGCCAGGCAAGCAGGATTGCTGCTGTTGATCCCCAGGTTCCGGGAGCCACAGGCAACAGTCCGGTACCGAAGCCACGCAGCAAGAACTTGTAGCCGTTCCGCGACAGGTTCATAGCCAGTTGTTTTGGCGATACCAGCGCACGGTTTGCTGCATACCGCTGAACAGGTCGAAACGCGGTGCCAGGTTTAGTTCTTCGTAGGTTTGGCTGGCATCGCACCACCAGTTAGGCCCGCCGATCTCGTTGAGTTTTTCCCGGTTGAGGGGCGGCATTTGGCCGCGCCATTTTCCGATAGTCTCGGCGACCGTGGCTATGATGCGCACAATTCCCATCGGCAAGCGAAGCCGCAGGACGTGGCGGCGCAGCAAGGCTGTGCGGGCGGCATTTCCGAGGTCATCGGTGGTGTAGTCGCGGCCATCGGTGGCGATGTATTTTTTCCGGGTGGCAATATCCGACTCGAGCATGGCAACCAAAATGGCGATCAAATCTTCGATGTAGATGAAGCTTACTCGCTGTGGCTTACTTCCAATGTACAATTCGAGGCCCATGTTCATCAAGCGAATAACCTGAAGTATGTCGCGGTCGCGCGGGCCGAACACCGCCGTAGGCTGCACCACCGTCCAGGGAAAATCGGGCAAGCGTTCGAGGTACTGCTCAGCGGCCAGTTTACTGGCTCCGTAGGTGGTGACGGGCAATGGTTTTTGGCTGGGGTGTACATGTTCGTTGCGCTGGGCAGAGCCGAGTGCCGCAAGGCTGCTGAGGAACAAAAAGCGTTCGGGTTTGAGCGCCTCGTCCTGCAGGATATCCACAAACCGTTTGGTGTAGTCGGCGTTGATCCGGTAGTAGTCGCCGGGTCTCAGCGCCTTGGTGGTACCTGCGATATGCGCCACATAGTCGAAGCGGCCAGCCTGCTCCAGTTCCCGCCGGAGTGCCAGCTCGTTGTCGAAATGCAAATTGATAAACCGGATGCGCGGGTCCGTGAGGTAGCTGCGGTCGCTCGTTGGGCGCACGGCGGCGGTTACCTCCCAGCCCTTCGCCAAGGCGTGCTCGGCAAGGGTACTGCCGATAAACCCGCTCGCACCAGTGATCAGGAGTCGCTTCATGGAAAAAATAGGTTTCGGGTTAGAGGGTTTCAGGTTAGAGGGTTTCGGGTTAGAGGGTTAGAAGGTTTCTGGTTACGGGAATTCTCCAACCAAAAACCTTCTAACCCTCTAACCCGAAATCCTCTAACCTTTTTCCAAAATGGCTGCGTCGGGGGTGGAGTCGTCGGCGAGGGGTACGTTTCCGCGTTCGAGGCGGAGGATACGGGAGAACAGGCCGATCTCTTGGCTGAACAGAAACTGCAAAAACAGTTTGGTGTACGACTTGTGGTACTTCAGGTTGTCGTAAAACTCCGGTGCCATGGCTTTGAGCTTGGGCAGGTTGTGCCAGGGGATGGAAGGCATGTCGTGATGCTCGTTGTGGTAGCCCACGTTCAGGTTGACAGGGTTGAGCACACCGTAGTAGCTGTAGGTTTCCTGATCCTTGTCCAGCACCAGAAAATGCTCCTGTATCCAACGGGCCCCCAAGGGATGCAGGCCGATGGAAAACATCAGGCTCAGGCCAAGGTAGGCAAACGCACCCCAGCCGAAGAAGTACACCACCGCGACATCGAAAGCGAGCTGCACCACAATGTTCGTCAGTACCCACCGGTCGAAAACGGCCACTTCCTTGCAGCGAATGACGCGCAGGCCCTGAAACACCGGAAAGAGCAAGAGCCAGATCGTTTTGCCGATGAAGTAGTTGTTGATCAGTTTGGCTTCCCATCGGGAGGGCAGGTCAGCATCGAGCTCGTGTACGCCCTGAAAAGCGTGGTGTTTGATATGGTAGTTTTTGAAGGAAATGGCAGACGGGAGCAAGGTGGGCAAGTTGGCAAAAATACCCGCCCAAATGTTCCAGGAGCGTTTGCGGAAAATGAGGTGGTGTGCAGCCTCATGGATGCAAACAAACAGCGTGTGCGCCGGGAATGCACCAATGAACCAGGCTGCCGCCATAATCAGCCACCAGCTTTGGTCTTTAAGGAAATAAGCGGCTGCAAATTGGAAAGCTACGCACGCTACGGTGATGAGAGCTGTTATCGGGTTTTTTCCAATGAGCTGGCGCACCTCCGGGTGGGCCGTGATGATTTCCTTGGTGCGAAGTCGGTGCGGCTCGGTGCCGGTCATGTAGGTGAAGTCTTGCTGGTACGGCATGTGTTGGTCAAATATTTTTTTCGTAAAGTCTGTAGGTGCGATAAACCCTGCCGCCGATGTGTTCAAGGGCGCGGTTCATGGCTTGGTTGTTGTCCAAAATCCAAGAGGCTTCGCCCCGGTCAATGCCCTTGCGCAACGCGGTTTTCATATTGCGGACGTAAAAACACACGTCCACCCCAAGGCGGCGATATTCTTTGAGCGTTCCGAGGGCGATGATCCGTACGGTTTTGATTTTGCGCAGGCCAAAGAGCAGTTTGAAAACACCGAAGGGGAAAAGGCGTCCCCGTTTCAGTTTGATTTGCACCTCGTTCACGTTGGGCACGGTGAGCGACACGCCGATGGTCTTGCCATCTTTTTCTGCGAAGTACAAAAAGTCGGGGTCAATGATCGGTTTCATGTCCTTTGCGATTTGCTCGATTTCGGCATCGGTCATGGGAACGAATCCTGTGTTTTCGGCCCAAGATTCATTGTAAACGGGCAGAAAGTTGCGGAGTTCCTGCTTGAATTTTTTCATGTCAATCTGGCGGATCGTGATGCCTCGTTCCGCCAGGCGTTTCTCTAAGCGCTCGCCCATGTCCAACAAATCAGGCGGGCTGTTTTTGGTCGGCAGCACAAAGCACAGCAGGTCCACATTTTTGGCGAAGCCGTAGTTTTCCAACAGCTGGATGTAGTAAGGCGCGTTGTAGGTCATCATGATGAACGGCGGCTCGTCAAAGTTTTTCACCAGAAGCCCGCAGGTTTCGTTGGTGGAAAAATTGGTCGGCCCGACCACCTTTGTCATGCCGTGCTTGCGCAGCCAGTTGGCGGCGGTATCGAGCAGGGCGTTAGCTACCGACTGGTCGTTTATCGTGTCGAAAAAGCCAAAATGGCCCTCCTGCCGCCCGGTGTAGGCGATATGGTTGCGGTTGAGTATGGCGGCGATGCGGCCCACAATTTTGCCATTCTGCATGGCGAGAAAATAGGCAGCAGTGGAATGCCGGAAAAACGGTGACTTGACCGGGTTGAGCAACGCCTCCTGTTCCATGTACAGCATGGGCACATAGTTCGGGTCGCCCTCGTACAGGTCGTGCGGGAAATCTATGAACCGGCACAATTGGCGCTTGTTCCGGGGATCCACTTCGAATATCTCGGTCATACAGTCACCAGATCAACTTGGTGATCAAAAATGCCGAGCTTTTTTGCGTTACGGTACAGGATGTCCACAGCGCGGTCTATCTGCTCGATCGTGTGCGTAGCCATGAGGGAGAACCGGATAAGTGACTCCTCGCTGGGCACCGCAGGCGATACCACGGGATTGATAAACACCCCCTCGTTGAAGGCCCATGTTGCCAAGGCGAAGGTCTTGTGGTTGTCGCGAACATACAGCGGAATGATCGGCGATGCCGTATGGCCGATCTCGAACCCGAGGTCACGGAAACGGGCAATGGCATAGTTGGTGTTTGCCCACAGCCGGTCTATCAGCTGCGGTTCGGCCTTGATGATCTCCAATGCGGCAAGCACACTTGCGGCACTGGCGGGAGTCATGCTGGCGCTGAAAATGAGCGAACGCGACGTGTGTTTGAGGAACTCAATGATGGACTTGGAGGAGGCGATGAAACCACCAAGCGAAGCGAGCGACTTGCTGAAGGTGCCGATCTGGAGGTCTACGGCCTCGTTTATGCCGTAGTGGGAACCGGTACCGATGCCGAGTTCGCCGATCACCCCGATGGAATGCGCGTCGTCACAGACGACAACGCAGTTATGGCGTTGGGCAACTTGCACGATTTCCGGCAGGGGGGCCAAGTCGCCCTCCATGCTGAAAATACCGTCCACGACGATAAACTTGAGCACATCGGCGGGCAGGCGGGCCGCGAGCCGCTCCAGATCATCCATGTCGTTGTGGCCAAATTTTTGGATTTTGCCAAAAGTCAGGCGGGAAGCATCTATGATGGAAGCATGTACGCGCTCGTCAATGAGCACATAATCGTGTCGGCTGACCAAGGGTGCCAGCGCGCCTAAATTGGCCTGAAAGCCTGTGCTATATAGGATGACGGCTTCACGCTGGAGGTATTCGGCGAGGGCCTCTTCCAGTTCGATGTGAATGCTCAGGGTGCCGTTGAGGAACCGGGAGCCGGCACACCCGGTACCATAGCGGTCAGTGGCGGCCTTGGCGGCCTCCTTGATTTTTGGGTGGTTGGTCAACCCTAAGTAGGAGTTGGAGCCGAACATAAGCACCGGTTTGCCATTGATTTGCACTTCGGTGTCCTGCTCTGATTGGATGACCCGAAAATAGGGGTAAACTCCTGCTTTACGGGCTTCGTCCGGTTCGGTATAGCTCTCGGCGCGTGCGAGTAGATTTTTGTTCATCCCAGTAATTTTTTCGTTAAGTTAGGAAGATGGGCGCCAGCGGGGGCCCTTGAGTTCGATGCTATTTTTTAAGTCGGAAAGTCGTGTTGAATACATAGTCCCACAGGGGGTTGCTCACGCCAAATCCGCGCTCCGGCTGTTGGTAGTGGTGCAACATGTGATGCTGTTTGAGGCGTTGCCAGAACGGGTTTTTCCAGTTCAGGTGGTGCATGGAGTAATGCATCATGTCGTAACAGAGATAGCCGGTAATGAACCCGGCGTAGAACGGAAAAACAGTCGGCCTGCCCATCAGGATGCTGAACAACAGGAAAAACAAGGTGGCGAGCGGGATGCTCACTGCGGGCGGCATGACCAAACGGAGTCTGTCGTTCGGGTAGTCATGGTGTACGCCGTGAAAAATAAAATGCAGTCGTTGGCCGAACTGGCTCGAAGGCATGAAGTGAAATAGAAAGCGGTGCAGCAGGTACTCGACGAGTGTCCAACAGAATAAACCGCCAGCGAACAGGCCCACCGTAACCCACTTGGGGGGGGCCATCCAAAGGCACAACGAAACGATCGGGACG
This sequence comes from Saprospiraceae bacterium, assembly GCA_040080915.1. Lineage (GTDB taxonomy): Bacteria > Bacteroidota > Bacteroidia > Chitinophagales > Saprospiraceae > M3007. The sequence goes on along the minus strand of JBEBHD010000050.1, from coordinate 16,327 downwards.
TACAGAACAAGTGGTATGGTGAAATGTACTTTGGAAAGAATCTCCATCCATCCCTGCTGGAACATCCGCGTGGACTCCTGGCTATTGGAAACAAAGGGCTTTTTGATACTCGTGTCAGTCATGGTCTTTGCTTAATTTGTGTGATCAAGATTGTTTCTCGTCCCACTCATCCAACAGGCGTTCGATGCCATCGGCGAGGTAGTTTTGAAAAACGGCGATTTTGTTCAGGTCTCGGTTGATCGTCTTCTCGTCCCACTCGTCCACCGGGCGTTCGTCACCATCGGGCCAGCGGGCCTGAACGGCGGAAGTCCTGTTCAAGTCGCGATTAAAATAAAGTGGTTCGGGCGCATTGTTGTGTTCTTCGAGAACATCCTCGAGCACCTCGTTCAGGGTGGTTGTGCGGCGGAGCCTGTTTTTAAGGCTGTTCATCCAGCCGCTTGTGTTTATCCTGAAATACCGGCGACGGCGGCCTCCGAGCGTAACGTCGTCTACCAATCCTTCTCCTCTCAAGGTGGTAAGGGCAGTACTCACAGTGCTTTTGCTGGCACGCAAAAATGCCTGTATCGAGAAAAAATCACTCTGCGAGGGCGTGCTCACTAGCAAATAGGCAAACACCCGTCCCGTCACTGGAGCAAAACCATACCGCTCGAAAAATGCGCCTATTCGCTCCACTTTTGCGCGAATGCGTGCTGCCTTATCCACGTCTGCCGTTGCCATGGTACCCGGAATTTAGCGGCAAATGTACGATGCTACTTTTGGTTCTGGTATGGCCGAACCAAAATTAGCAGCCAGCGACCTCAACGAACGTAGGGCAAACGCGCCGCAATAGAACGCCCTAAGGTGAGTTCGTCAGCGTATTCCAAATCGCCGCCAAAGGATACGCCCCGCGCAATAACACTCACCTGTATGCCCAGCGGCTGTATTTTTTTGGACAAATAGTACACCGTGGTCTCGCCTTCGATGGTTGGGCTGATAGCCATGACGACCTCTTTGACCGTGCCGTCTTGCAAGCGGACAAATAACGAGTCCATGTTTAAATCAGATGGCCCAATACCTTCGATAGGCGAAATAATGCCGCCCAACAGGTGGTATAACCCCCGAAACTGCCCGGTGTCCTCAATAGCCATGAGATCGCGTATACTTTCCACTACGCACACCAGCGAGCGGTCGCGGCGCGGGTCGGCACAGATTTGGCAAACGGCCTCGTCCGAAAGATTGTGGCACACGCTGCACTCCCGGATGCCTTCGCGCATAGCCACCATGGCTGCGGCAAACTGCTCAGTCAAGGACTTGTCCTGTTTCAGCAGGTGCAGCACCAAGCGCAACGCAGTCTTGCGGCCTATGCCCGGCAGGGTAGCAAATGCCTCGACCGCTTTTTCGATAAGTCTGGATGAAAAATTCATGTGGCGGCAAAGGTACGGCACCCCAAAGAAAAGCAGCGGCAGGCCTTTACAGGTTGCTGCCGCTGCATGGAAAACTACCCTGTCATGTCATTGAGTGATTGAGTGATTGAGTGATTAGTTTTCCTGAGCGGATACAATCACCCAATCACTCAATCACTCAATGAATGGGTACTGACAGTACCGGAATGTCCGAATGGTTGGCCGTATCCTCCGTCAGGCTGCCAAAGAGCAGGTGTGAAAGACCCTGCCGTTGGTGGGTGCCCATTGCGATCAGGTCGGCACTGTACTCATGGGCAAACTGCAGAATACTGATTTCTTCGTTGAAGGTGTTTCCGCTGATGTACTGGGTTGTGTTTTCCAAGTGTGCTGCCGAAGAGAAAGCGCTTATCGCTGCTTCGATCTCGGCATTGGAGTCAAGGCCCGCCGGGTTGTTCAGGTACAAGATTTTCACCGAAAAGCGGAAATGTTTTTGCCAATTCGCAACGGCCTGAAAAACGGCTGCCTGATCATCACGCAGCGTGGTTGGCAACACAACCACTTTTGGATCGAACTCGCCGGATTGTTCCGGCACCGCCAATACCGGGCAAGGAGCGGTTCGGATCACTTTTTCCGTGTTGGAGCCAACAAAAAATTCCGTGGCCCCGGTAGCACCTTTTGTGCCCATGACGATCAGGTCGGCGCGGTCTTCCTCGGCGATGCGCTTCAAGGCGCTGTGCAAAAAGCCCTCTTCCACAACCGTTTCGAACGTCACGCCCTCGTATTTGCCCGTGCCTGCCATTTCTTTCTTCAACTTGTACAGGGCCTCGGCGGCATTTTCGTAGTACTCGGTCATGTCATATGCCTCGGGCAGGTAATACTCCGGAAGCGGTGGCGCGTACGCGATGGCCGTATTGGCGTGCAGTATTTCTACATCTACTCCGGCCGTTTTTGCGATGGTAGCCGCCACGCCCAATGCGTGTTTAGCGTTGACGGAAAAATCGGTAGGAACCAATATCTTTTTCATGGGCCAAGTAATTTGATGACACAAAACTACCTGCACACCACCTACTCGGGGGATGACTGGTGTCAGGGCGGCCAATGAGTATGGTCAGAGCGGCTTGGAGGTTTCGAGCATGTATACTTCGCGCTGCGAGGTTTTGTGCATGGTCTTAGGCCTACTATTTTGATTAGCAGCGCTCTGTATGACAAAAACAGCTCCGCACCTTGCGGTGATGAGGTACACAGATGAACGTGCGACGGCACAAAAACAAACCGGAGCTGCCCCAAGGAAGGGACAGCTCCGGTTTGCATGATTTTGGGCAACAAACGACTTCGCTTCAAGCGGGCTTTTGTCGCCGGTCCTTTTTAGGCCTCCTTCAGCATTTTGTTGCCAAAGACCATCAGAACGAGCAAGAGACAGGTGAGGATCAGCATTGGATTAAGTTTTTTTCGTGAATAAACTTTGGGTGTAGTGGACAGATGTCCGTTAACCTTGTCGAAGATGAGAACGACACATCAACCCAAAAACGGGGCCGCATTCTGTTAAGGTTCGTTAACAAAATGCAAAACACATATTCATGCGCTCAACGCAGTACTCGCTGCAACAACCAGCCCAAGCCCATGACCATACTGCAACCCAGCGGGTTGTACCACAGGTAGGCATCCTTGTCCACGAAAAAAAACAGGTAAAAAATCACGGCCTGCGTACACAAAGCTGCCCAAAACACGGCCCGCCCATGCACGTTTTTCAGAAAAAACGCTGTGAAAAAAATACCGAGGATGGTGCCATAAAAGACGGAACCGACCATGTTTACTGCCTGAATCAGGTTTTCAAATAAATCAGCGTAGGTGGCGAACACTACGATAAAGGCCCCCCAGCCCACGGTAAACCAGCGGGATATGCGAAAATAGTGGGTGTCGTCGCGGTTTTTCACGAACGACCGCCGGTAGATGTCCGATACCGATGTGGCTGTCAGTGCGCTCAGCTCGGAGGCCGTAGTACTCCAAGAGGCGCAAAAGATCATGGCGAGCATCAGCCCGACGAGGCCGACAGGTATGTGGCCCAGAATGAAATTGATGAAAACAAAGTCCTTGTCTTTCGCATCCCCATCCGGGTCGGCTTTTTTCACAATGGCTTCAGCCTCGGTACGGAGTACCTTGCGCTCGGCCTCCCAAGCCCGCATCTGCGCCTGCTGCTCCTTCGTGAGCAGGGCTGTGGCTCCGTTCCCTTCTTCGGTAGCCGCAGCGGTAAGCAGGTTTTTTTTCAATAAAAAAAGGCTGTCGTTTTGGGTCTCCAACTGCCTGAAAGCGGCCTCATGCTCCGTAGCCGCCACCTTGGCCCGGTTGACTTGGTTGAAATGCAAGGGCGCGGCATTGAACTGGTAAAAAACGTACACCATGACCCCGACCGACAAGACCAAAAACTGCATCGGGATTTTTACAAACCCGTTGAACAACAGCCCAAAACGGCTTTCCCGTAGCGATTTGCCGGAGAGGTACCGTCCTACCTGACTTTGGTCGGTCCCGAAATAAGACAGGAAAAGAAACGTAGCTCCCAATACGCCCGACCATACGTTGTACCGGTCATGAATGTCGAACGACCAGTCCAGCACATTGGTTTTTGACGTGGCTCCGGCTATTTGCCAAGCTTCGGTCAGGCCAACGCCACCGGGTAATTGGTTTAGCACCAATACAAATGCGAGCACGAGGCCGCTCAGCATGATCGTCATTTGCAGCTCCTGCGTGCGGCTTACGGCGGCACTGCCACCGGAAGTGGTGTAAATGACCACAAACAAGGCCATCACAAAGTTGGTCAAAGCTAGGTTCCAACCAAACACTGCGCACAAGATGATGCTCGGCGCGTAGATGCTGATGGCCGCTGCCACGCCGCGCTGGATGAGGAATAAAACGGCCGTCAGCGTGCGCATCCGCAAGTCGAAGCGCTGTTCGAGAAACTCATAAGCGGTAGTCACCTTCAATCGGTAATAAACCGGGAGGACGAAAAGCGCCAGAAAAACCATGGCTATCGGCATGCCGAAGTAAAACTGGACGAACTCAAGGCCGTCGAAAAAACCCTGCCCGGGCGTGCTCAGAAAGGTGATCGCACTGGCTTGGGTGGCCATGATGCTCAGCCCGATCGTCCACCACGGCAGGTCTCGCTTGCCAGCGAGAAAACTGTCGCTGCTCTGGACATGCCGGCTTTTCCACATACCATACAACACGACAAACGCCAACGATGCCAGCAATACGATCCAGTCAAGAGTTGCCATAATTATTTCACGGATAGGTAAATGATGAGGCCTATGACGGCGATAAGGGTGAACCAAGCCCAAAGTCCAAGGCTGTTTTCGCGCCAGATGTTGAACAGTTTTTCCATGATGTTTCGCCAGTCCAAATCACCGCCGCGCCCGTGGGCGGCGCGTTCGTGGATGAGGCAGAAATACTTGCGTTGGCCCTTTCGGCCTTGATCGCCGTGCTTGGTCAGGATGATGAACTCGTTGTTCAGAAAGCGCAGATCGAACAGTTCGCTGCGCCCGGCCACCTCAATGATGAGCGAGTTTTCCTGCCCTAATTTGCGCCAAGCGCCTTTGATGAGGTTGCCGTCCAGCACCAGCAGGTACTCGCCGCCGGGGTTGAATATGTGCAGGATGGCTTCGTGAAAGCCTTCGTCGTCGCGCACTTCCTTCCAGCGTTTGGTGAGCCAAAAATGCTCTTCCCGGAGGTCTTCGCCAAAGGGGATGACCTTGGGCAGGATGAAATCCAAGTGCTGGTCCATCGTGCCGAGGTCGTGTGGCAGTTCGGGGCTGAGGACGCGGGAAATGTCGTTGAGCATGCGAGTTCGGTTGCTGTTTCAGTAGGTATACCTCGCACCGCAAGGTGCGAAGCCGCTTTTGTCATACTGAGCGCTGCTAATCAAAATAGTAGGCCGAAGGCTATGCACAAAACCTCGCAGCGCGAAGTATAGTTTTGTAGCTTCGGGGCGTAAAAGTCGGCAAAACTGCGGCATTTATACCCTGAAAATTAGTGCATGTTTCGGTTCACGTACTGCTACGGTGCTCTCCAAAAAACGGCAAGCCCAAATCTTTTTCGGAAACAACTACCTGACGGAGGTCGAAACCCCAATCAATGCGCAGGCTGGGGTCATCGTACCGGATGCCACCTTCGTGGGCCTTGGAGTAAAAATTGTCGCACTGGTACACAAACTCAGCCGTGTCGCTCAGAACCACGTAGCCGTGTGCGAAACCGCGAGGCACAAACAATTGGCGTTTGTTTTCCGCACTTAGCCTGATGCCATACCATTCGCCGTAACTAGGCGAGCCGTGGCGCACGTCAACGGCCACATCCAGCACCTCGCCTTCCACTACGCGCACGAGTTTGGCTTGGGCCATTTCGCCAATTTGGTAGTGCAGGCCCCGCAACACCCCGCGCGTGCTGCGGGCCTGGTTCATTTGCACAAAATCTGCTATCACGCCGATTTCGGCCCACGTGCGGTGGTTGTAGCTTTCAAAAAAATAACCGCGCTCGTCGTGGAAAACAGTTGGTTCGAAAATGATCAGTCCGGGGATGGGGGTCTCGATGAAGGCCATGACAGATTTGTTTTGAAGGCGCAAAGATGGTGCGCTAAATCAAAACTTGAACCCGATGGTCATCAACACGTCGGTGACGTTGTTTTTTGTATCGGCTTCCGGTCCATCGGCGTACGGTATGACGGAACCGGTGCCTGATCCCAATCGCACGCCAAAATCGAGGAAAAACGATTCTCCGCGCACACCGGCACCAGCGGTGAAGCCCGTGTTGAAGCCGTCGTCGGTGGCATAAGGTTTTCCGAGCAAGTTGACCCCGCCGCGCAGACGGAACTCGGAGAGCGCCAATTCGCCACCCAAGCGAATGTTCATGCGCGGTTCGAAGAGGCGCTGGATGTCGCCGTTCACTTGGCGCTCAGCCAGCTGATTTTCGGTGTTGGCCACGTCGGCGGTGAAATTATAGGCATTGGCGCTGTAATCCACCCACTCCACCTCGGCACTGAGAAAGCCGTGCTTTTGCAAAAGCACGGCACCGCTGACACCGGCTCTCCACGGGGTGGTCAGTTTGTAGTCGAAGGGGAAACTGCCGGAATTTTTTGTCGTTGTCACCGGAGTTGGGTTGCCTGGGTTATACACATAGGTAAGCGATGTGCTGTAATCATCGGTCAGGCTCATCCAAGTGGGCGAGTGGATGTGCGCACCGATTCGGATGGCCTGGCTGGCCCGGTAAACCACGCCGAACTTGATGTTGACACCATAGCCATCGGTGTTCAAAAACTCGGAATAGGCGAGGTTTTCAAAAGCGTCCACGGAGTTGTTGACATCTTTTTCCCGGTATTCGGTGCTGATGCGGTAGCGCAAGAAGGGGATGCCGACCGTGGCACCCACGAGCAATTTTTCATCGTAGTTGCCAGCAAGGGAAAGTACCATTTCGTTGTAGGTGCCCGACTGGGTGATGGACTGTGAATGCTCCACGACGGCGTTGGGGTCATTGGCAAAATCGTAGGTCAAATTGGCTGCGGTATTGCCATAAATGGCCTCCGCTTGGTAAGCCAGTTTGCCGGTAAATTCATCGAAATCGTTGGTGGTGCCGCCAACAGCGAGCACCGACCGGGCATTGGAGAACCAGTTGTTGAGGATCGTGCCAGCGGCGTTTCCGGCGTAATAAATTCCCTGGTTGTAGTTGGCTTGCTGGTTGTAGCCAATACCGACATTGAACGTTTTCCATTTGCCGCTCACAGGCGTTGTGTTGAACACGATGCCGAGGTTGTCGAAGCGAAAATGGGTCTTGCTTTCGTCGAAAGTCAGGTTGTTGTTGCCTTTGAGCGTCGCGTCGGTATTGGCGAAGCGCAGGCCTGGTGTTACCACCAACTCGTTGGTTCGGTACATGGCCAAGCCGGCGGGATTTTGGCTCAGACCGCCAAATTCGGCTCCGAGTGCCCCGAAGGCACCGCCAGCGCCCACGAAACGCGCCGTGCCGCCGGGATTTAAGTAAGAAAACTTGAGTACATCAGGGGCGGTTTGAGAAAAGGCCGTTGCTGCAAAAAAAGGAAGGAACAGCAGGAGGTATTGCTTCATAGTGCCAGACTTAGTTTGTTGATAACAAAAGAAATGTTTCGGGCGAATGTTTGGAAAATAGAAATGGGCGGAAAGAGGTGACAGTACCGGTTTCCGCCCACTTGTTTACTTTTCAGGCTTGGTATTCAAGTTGATCAATTGCCGCGGCGGCTCCTACCATTGTCGCCGCCGGAAGCCGGGGCTGAACTACGGTTGCTGCCGCTGTCGTTTCCGCCGCCGCCAGGCGAAGAGCGTTCCGTGCTACGACTGGGTTGGGAGCTGCTCCGGTCGGTGTCGAACGAGCGTGTGCTGCGCTCCTGCGTCGGCTCGGCACTCCTGCCGGGGCGCTCCTCGTTCCTGCTCTCGCGCATTTCTCGGCGGTTGGGTGCAGGTTCGTAGGAGGAGTCGTCGCGGCGCGTCGGGCGGGGTTCGCGGGCAGGAGTCACGTCACGCTCCCGGCGGGTGCCGGGATCGGGTGCAACGTCGCGCACGGGGCGCTCCCGTTCTGGTGTGACCTCACGTGTCGGGCGATCTTCGCGGACAGGTGTCACGTCACGCTCCCGGCGGGTACGGGGTTCAGAAGTGACCTCGCGCGTCGGGCGCTGTTCGTTTTCTGGAGTTATGTCGCGTTGGCGGCGCGTATTTGGGTCGGGCGCAACTTCGCGGGTACGACGGCCGTCCCGGTCGGGTGTTACGTCGCGGATACCGTCTATGCGGCGGCGGTCTCCGGTGGTGGATTCAATGCGGCTATTGGTTCGGCTGCCCAAATCTATCGTGGGCGCTGCTTTGACAGGGGCCAGGCGGTCACCTTTCTCGCTATTGGTGTTGCTGACCATTCGAGCGTAACCGGGATTGACCGTGGTACCTGTGCGCCGTACGCCGCCGGAATACGTTTTGGGCGAATAACCACCGTCGTTGTAGCCGCCGTTGTTGTTGTTCCAGTAGTAGTTGTTGTTTGCCCAAACGTTTTGGGGGCAGTAGTACGGGTTGTAGCCGTTCCAAACCCAATACGGATCGTAGTAGTAGTTGTTCCACACGTATGGGTTGCCCCAGGTGTTCCAACCCCAAGGATTGCCGAAGGAAACATTCCAACCCCAGTTGTTGAAACCGCCGCCCCAGTAGGGATTGTACAGTGACCACGAGTTCCAACGGTTCCAGCGCTGCCAACGGCGCCAGCGGCCGAAGTCGTTGTACCCGCCCAAATAAATAGTGGTGCCGGGGGAGTAGAACGGGTCGTACATCCACATATCCACAAAGAACGGGTCGTAATAGTCTACGACACGTGCCGGACGGTGAAAGCGGCGAATACGCGAAGAATACTCGTAGGCGTAGTCGTCCTCCTCATCGTAGTACTCATCGTCATAGCGTTGGGTGATCTTGCTGTCTTCTCGTGGGTAATTATCGGAGTTGTTTTGCGGGCGGGTCGTGCCGTCCGTAGACGGGTCGTAGTACAGGTCGTCCTGGGCCTGTGCGGGCAAGACGAACAAAATTGCGACCGCAAAGGCGAGCATTTCGATCAGTGACTTCATATTTTTCATGGCTGACAATTTTAGATTTTGAATGATGGCGTGTCAGGCGATTGCAGGCCCAAAAGTATTACCTTTGCCCGCTTTTTTTGGTTAAAACCGCTTTAATTGAACAGGCCGGAGCCGTTAAAGTTGGCTTAAACGAACCGAATACCCGGCTGTGTTTGTTAAAAAATTTCAGGTTAGACCGAAATAGCACCGAAATGTGACAACCGCCACCTCAAAATCACGCAATCGTTCAAGTACAAAACAGCATGGCAAAAGAAATAACACCTCGCTCGGAAGACTACTCACAGTGGTACCTCGACATTGTTCGCAAAGCCCGTTTGGCCGACAACTCCCCGGTACGGGGCTGCATGGTCATTCGGCCCCATGGATTCGCTATTTGGGAAAAAATGCACGACGCACTGGACGCTATGTTCAAGCAGACCGGTCACGTCAATGCGTATTTTCCCTTGTTTATCCCCAAAAGTTTTCTCAGCAAAGAAGCCGCTCACGTGGAGGGCTTTGCAAAGGAATGTGCCGTGGTCACGCACTACCGCCTAAAAAATGACCCCGACGGCAACGGTGTCATCGTGGACCCCGAAGCCAAACTCGAAGAGGAACTGATCGTGCGCCCCACCTCCGAAACCATCATCTGGAATACCTACCGCGACTGGATCCAAAGCTACCGTGACCTCCCCCTCCTCATCAACCAATGGGCAAACGTAGTGCGCTGGGAAATGCGCACTCGCCCGTTTTTGCGCACCACGGAGTTCCTCTGGCAAGAAGGCCACACTGCCCATGCCAGCAAGGACGAGGCCATGGAGGAGACATTGAAAATCTTGGACATCTATGCCCGCTTCGCCGAGGAATACATGGCTATGCCGGTCATCAAAGGGATAAAAACACCCAACGAGCGCTTTGCCGGAGCCGACGAAACGTTTTGCATCGAAGCGCTCATGCAAGACGGCAAGGCATTGCAAGCGGGTACGTCACACTTCCTGGGCCAGAATTTTGCCAAAGCCTTCGATGTGCTCTTTCTCAACAAAGACAACCAACAGGAGCACGTTTGGGCCACATCATGGGGTGTCTCCACACGCCTCGTCGGCGGCCTCATCATGACCCACTCCGACGACGACGGCCTCGTGTTGCCGCCCAAACTGGCACCCATTCAGGTTGCCATCGTGCCCATTCCAAAGCCGGTTCCCGAACTGCTTGAGGCGGCAGAAAAAATAGCCGCCCAACTGCGTGCCCGGGGCATTTCAGTCAAGGTGGACGACGACGACCAGAACCGCCCCGGCTTCAAGTTTGCCGAATATGAAATGATCGGCGTACCCGTTCGCCTCGGCCTTGGCCAGCGTGACCTCGATGCCGGACAGGTGGAAGTAGCCCGCCGCGACACCAAAGAAAAATATAGCATCCCCTTTGATACTGTGGCCGATCACGTCGCCCAATTGCTCGACGATATTCAAACCAACCTGTTCAACCGCGCCAAAGCCTACCGCGACGCGCACATCACCAAAGTGAATACCTGGGCGGAATTCGAGGATGTGCTGGAAAACAAGGGCGGTTTCGCATCAGCACACTGGGACGGAACCACCGAAACGGAATTGGAGATCAAAGAGCGCTCCAAGGCCACTATCCGGTGCATACCGGTCAGCAACGCGGAGGAAGCCGGTGTTTGTATTTTAACTGGAAAACCGAGCAAACAGCGGGTGTTGTTTGCCAAAGCGTACTAACGGAGTGATGAGTGATGAACGATGAGTTTTTGGGTAGTGTCGTTGCCTATTTGGAACAGAACCTTTTGCATTGTCGTTTAGCGCTCGCCGTGAATTTTTGAAACAACTTTCAATTATGAAACAGATCATCAACTCCCCCAAGGCCCCGGCGCCCATTGGCCCGTACAACCAATCGGTGGCGTTCAACGGCATGCTGTTCGTCTCTGGCCAGATCGCCATCAACCCCGAATCGGGCGACCTCGTGCTTGACAACATCGAGGCGGAAACGCACCGCGTGCTGCAAAACCTGCGTGCCATACTCGAAGCCGCCGGTTCCGGCTTCGAAAAAGTGCTGAAGGCAACGGTTTTTGTGAAGGACATGAACCAGTTTGGACGGATCAATGCCGTGTACGGCGAGTACTTCAAGCCAGAATTCGCCCCGGCCCGCGAGCTCGTTCAGGTGTCCGAACTGCCCAAGTTTGTCAACATTGAAATTTCCGTCATCGCGGCACTCTAAACCTACGCAACCTTCTAACCAAAAACCTTCTAACCAAAAACCTACTAACCAGAAACCGCTTCTTCGCATGAAAAACATCCTTTCCGGCATTCAACCCACGGGCGACCTCCACCTCGGCAACTACTTCGGTGCCGTTCAAAACTGGGTGCGCCTGCAGGACGACTACCGCTGCCTGTACTGCGTGGTGGACTACCATTCAATGACCATGCCCTACAAAGCCGACACGCTGCGCGAAAACACCTGGAAAATGGTTTTTTACCTGCTGGCCTGTGGGATAAAGCCGGAAAACCTGTTTTTGCAGAGCCTCGTGCCGGAGCATGTCGAACTCGCCTGGGTGCTCGGCTGCGTGTCATCTTATGGCGAACTCGCCCGCATGACGCAGTTCAAGGACAAATCGGACCAACTAAAGGAAACGGACAAAGATGCGTTCGTCAGCACGGGCCTGTTCACTTACCCAGTGTTGCAGGCTGCGGATATTTTGATCTACCACGCCGATTATGTGCCGGTGGGCAAAGACCAAGAGCAACACTTGGAGCTCTCGCGCAACATAGCGCAGCGGTTCAACCACCAGTTTGGGAAAGAATATTTCCGGCACCCGGAACCGCTGTTCACCGAAACGCCCAAAATCCTGTCGCTGGCCGATCCTTCCCGCAAGATGAGCAAAAGCCTCGGCGAAAAACACTACGTCAACCTGTTCGGTGAGGAAGACCGCATCCGCAAGCAGATCAAATCGGCCGTGACAGACACGGGTGACACGCCTGCTGGCCAGATGAGTCCGGGTGTAGCCAACCTGTTTGAAATCTTGCGTGCCTGCGGCCAAACGGATGCCCACAACGCCCTGATGGCCGACCAGAAAAATGGCGCCCTGCGGTACAGCGACCTGAAAGAAACCGTAGCCGATGCCGTGGCGGCGCTCACGTCGGCTTTCCGCGAGCACCTGCATACGCTGCAGAGCGACAAAAAAGCCGTGAAAACTCAAATTCAGGACAGCAGCGCCGTCATCCGAAAACGCGCCCAACAAACCCTGAAGGAAGTCCGCGAGATCGTCGGACTGCCCACCCTAAAAACCTGACCGCCATGGCAAACAAACCATCCAAAGCCTCGAAATTGGAGATCACCAACCGCAAGGCTAAGTTCGAGTACAGCTTTGTGCAGGAGTATGACGCGGGGATTGTATTGACCGGCACGGAAATCAAGAGTCTGCGTGCGGGCAACGCCAACATCAACGATGCCTACTGCACCATCGAAAACGGTGAACTCTGGATACGGAACATGTACATCGCCGAGTACGCCTACGGCACCAACGAAAACCATGAGCCGCGCCGAACCCGCAAGTTGCTCGTGCGCAAAACCGAACTGCGCAAACTCGAACGCCGCACCCGCGAAAAAGGCTTCACCATCGTGCCCTATCAAGTGCATCTGAGCGAGCGCGGTTTTGTCAAAATACACATCGCCTTGGCCACAGGCAAAAAATCATTCGACAAGCGCGAGACCATCAAGCAGCGCGACGATAAGCGGCAGTTGGACCGGTTGAAGAAGATTTTTAAGTAGCCGTCCCCTACTCCGTTTGCCAACTGCTGGCAAACCTGCCCTTGCCGCCACAAATAACGCTCCTCCGTTTGGCCATGCCAACAAAGGAGCGTTATTTTTAGCCGTTGTTTTCAAAATCAGTACGTCAAATCAAACAATCACCATGCAATATCGCCTGCTTCCGCTTTTGGTTTTCCTCTTTTCCTACTACTCTGCTTTTTCCCAGAAATACGCCGAAATGATTGATGCCGGAACATACACCCTGTCCGAAATTCAACAAGAAGCCGAGGCCTACTTCGACGTGGTAGGCCGTGGGCAGGGCAGTGGATACAAGCCATACAAACGCTGGGAATATGTTGCCCAGATGGAACTCGACGACACGGGCATCAAAATCTCCAACAACAATCTGGCCCAGTCTGCCCGACAATACCGCCGAGCCGAACGGCAGCGACAGGCTGAATCGGGCAGCGGTGCAGCAGGCAACTGGAAGCAACTCGGCCCCACCTACTGGAACGCTACCTCCGCCTGGAGTCCCGGCGTGGGGCGCATCACCTCCATCGGCATTGACCCCGCCAACAGCAAAAACATGATTGTCGGCAGCCCCACAGGCGGAGTCTGGAAAACCCTGAACGGCGGAAGCACCTGGACACCCCTCACCGACGATTTCTCAACGGTGGATGTCTTTTCCCTCGAAATATCGCCGTTCAACAGCAACGTGTACCTCTGGGGCAGCACGTCCGGCAGGATTTTTCGCTCCACCGATGGCGGAGCGACATGGATGGCCACCAGCAACGCAACCGGGACCATCAGCCGTATCGCCTTTCACCCAACAGACCCCAACGTGGTTTATGCCGGTTCGGAGTCCAACGGCCTCTACCGCTCCGTAAATGGCGGCAGCACCTGGAGCGCAGTGCCCGGTGTAAGCGGTTCGGGCGTGTCCTGCTACGATATTGAATTTAAGCCCGGTACTCCCGCCACGATGTACGTTTCCGGTAAGTCGCTCTACCGCTCCACCGACGGCGGCGCGTCGTTTGCACAGGTTGGCGGCTTGGGCACTGCAACCGGCCACATCAAAATGATGGGCGTGACACCCGCCAACCCCAACTTGGTTTACGTAGTGGAGGCCAATGGTGGCGTGTTCGGCGCATTTTACAAATCCACAGACAGCGGGGCCGCGTTCACCAAACTTATTGACGGCACCGATATCAACTACTTCGGCTATAGCGCCACCGGCGACGATGACAGGGGACAAGCACCGCGCAACATGGAAATCGTAGTAAGCCCCTCCAACGCCAACGAAGTCCATATCGCCGGTATCCATACCTGGAAATCCACTAACGCCGGGACTTCGTTTTCGCTTACTTCACATTGGGTGCCAAGCACCGCTGCTTCACTCGGTGTGGGCTACAACCACGCCGATGTGAACATCATGGTTTTTGCAAAAGATACTCTCTACGTCGGCACCGACGGCGGTATTTACCGAAGTACAAACGGGGCACAAACCTTCGTGGACCGCACGCCGGGCCTCGGCATCCGGGAGTTTTACAAAATAGGTGTGTCCAAAACCAACCCCAACGTGGTGTCCGGTGGCTCACAGGACAACGGCACCAGCGTCATGCGCGGCACCAACCGCGCCTGGGTGGACTGGCTCGGCGCCGATGGTATGGAGACTTTCGTGGACTGGAACAATGCCAACATCCTGTACGGCACATCGCAAAACGGCAGCATGTACCGCTCTACCAATCAGGGCACGACACAAAACGGTATTTCTAAACCGCCCAATGTGGACGACGGTGCCTGGATAACACCCTTTGAGCAAGATCCACAGGTGCCCACCACGATTTACGTCGCTTTTGCCGATGTGTGGAAAAGTGCCAACAGCGGCGGCAGCTGGACCAAAATATCCACTTTCGACAACGGAAACATGAACCACATGAAACTGGCCCCGTCCGACAACAAGCGTATTTACGTCGCACGTGGCTCCACATTGTTTACCACAGCCAATGGCGGCAGCGCCTGGTCAACGACCGCTACTTCCTGGGGTTCGAGCAACATCAGTTTCATCGCCGTACACCCCCAAAACCCGTTGCGGCTACTGATCGTGACCTCCAACGGGGTATTTCATTCCACCAATGCGGGCAGCAGTTGGAGCAATATCGGAGCAGGTCTCCCCACAGGCACGAAGTACTGCGCAACGTGGGAAAACACCGGCAAAAACGGCATCTATGTTGGCGGGTTCGGATTTGTGGCCTACACCAATGACGACCTCGGCGGACAATGGATCGGCTACTTCGAAGGGCTGCCGACCGTCCGCGTTTATGAATTAGAAATCAATTATGTGTCGAACACCATTTTCGCCTGCACGTATGGCCGGGGTTTGTGGGAATCGCCCCTGTACCAACCCTTGCCGCCGGTAGCCGCATTCCGCGCCGACAAGACCCAAGGGTGCCGGTCAATGCTGACGGTCAATTTTTTGGACCAATCCACCAATATCCCCACCGCATGGGAATGGACCTTCGAGGGCGGAAGCCCCGCTATGTCAACCCTCCAAAACCCCACCGTGACGTACAGCGCCAGCGGCACCTATACTGTTCGGTTGAAAGCGACCAACAACGCCGGTGTGAACACAAGCGAAAAGACGGACTACATCTCGTTGTTTGACCCTGTGGCACCCGTAGTAACCAACAAGGAGCGATGCGGTCCGGGTGAGGCGACCTTCAGCGCTTCGGCAACTGCCGAAACCATCGTCAATTGGTACGCGTCCGACACGTCCGCCCAGCCGCTTTTTTCCGGTGACACGTTCACGACGACACTCTCTCAAACCACCACTTTTTACGCGGCCACAAGCAAGCCGTACGAAAAGGTGCAGCGCCTTGGCCCGCCGTCCAATGTTTTCGGCACCGGAGGCAACCACAACGGCGACCAGTTTCTGATTTTTGATACTGAAAAACCACTGCGCCTAAAAAGTGCTGTTGTGTACGCGCAAGGCGCTCAAAACCGAATATTTCAGTTAAAAACCGTAGCGGGTGTCATTCTTCTGGAAAAAACCGTCTTCGTGGCCGACGGCGAAAGCCGGATCACGCTGGACATGGACATCCCGCAAGGGGCAAATTGGCAAATCGGCTGCATCTCCCCGGCCAACTTGTACCGAAACAATACAGGTGCCGCCTACCCATATTCCCTCAACGGGCTTATGCACATCACTTCCTCGACCGCAGGCAAAGATTTTTACTACTACCTGTACGATATCGAGGTTGAATCCACAGAACGCTGTGAAAGCGACCGCGTTCCGGCGACCGGTATCGTCATTCCTGTGCCCGAAACCCTGACCCTGACGACCGACGGCACCACCGCACTTTGCCCAGGGGCCTCCGTCGTGCTGACGGCTGAAAACCCCTGCGCGGACTGCACCGTCACCTGGTCGGACGGCCAGACGGGGCCGGAAATCACGGTTTTTTCCGAAGGAAACTACACCGCCACGGCGAGCAATGTTTGCGGCGAAAGTCCGGCTTCCGAGTCGGTGACCGTGACGGAAATTGCCCTGCCCGAAACCCTGACCCTGACGACCGACGGCACCACCGCACTTTGCCCA
>JBEBHD010000049.1:0-24726 GCA_040080915.1 Saprospiraceae bacterium | reverse complement strand
AAAGTGTAACACTTTTTTTTACTTTTTCCACCGAGGCAGGTATGGTCAACACATTTGTTTACGAGGTGCTTGAGACCTTTTCACCGGAAGAGAACGAATCATTCCGAGCATTTCTGGACAGCCCCTACTTCAACAAAGGCCGTCATGCTGACGAGATTAAGGTGCTTTTTCAAGTATTTGAATCGGCTCGAAAAGCGTCGAACCCGGAAGATACCCTGACAAAAGCCAGGGTGTTCGAAGCGATTTTTCCGAACAGCGCTGTCGTAAAAGGAAAATTGGACAAACTGATCTCGGAATTCAAAAAACTGCTCCAGACGTTTCTCCTCACACAGCGCTACCTAAACCATCGAGAGGAACAAGGACAAGTGCTTGATTTTGCTGTGGAAATGCGTTTGCGAGGTTTGGAGGGTAAATACTTGCAGGCCCTCGAAAAAACGCAAGAGATGATTGCTTGCACGGAGTCGGAGTCATTAACCAACTATTTGTTCAGGCTACATGTCGCGTTGGAAGAACACGAGTGGCACAGTACATACAACAAGGCAAAAGGGGATTTGGGCATTCCAGATGTACTTTTCCATCTCGATCGGTACTACTACGCACAACGGTTGGAAATGCTCAACCGCTTATTACTTCAACAAAAGCTTACCATCCTTCCGGAATCGTCTTTGGTTCCCACACAGGAATTATGGGAAATACCTAAAGCCTTCCAGAATTCAGGCAGCCTACTCCCCATAACCTGGAGAATACATGCAATCCTGAATGCATCGGTTCCGGTTGTTAGCGATTTTGAAGAGTTGCTCGATACATTGCGGTCTCAAGAACCACACATTAGCCCCAAGCATTTACAAGAATTTTATGCCTACATACGTGGTGTATGTACCTTCCTGATTGATGCGGGGCATGACGAACTCCGCCCGACTTTATTTCAGATACAAAAGGACAATCTGGTCCGAGGGTATTTTTATTACGATGGTAAAATTTCGTCAAATTCGGCTTTAAGTATAACGCGGAGTGCACTTGATCTACATGACATTTCTTGGGCCAATGCGTTTGTTGACAGCCACAAAGGGTTGATCATCGGCGAAAATGAGACACAAGATTTTTATCGGATGAACAAAGCCCTTTGCCTGTTTGGAGAGAAAAAGTACGATGCGGCATTGGAAATCATTCCGTTTGGCTCTTCCTTCTCGTTTTACCAGCTCCAGGCTCGCGGGTTGGAGTTGAAAATTTATTTTGAACTGGGATCGGAATTGCTGCCCTACAAAATTGACGCGTTCAAAATGTTTATCAGTAGAGCAGGCGACAAGTTGCTTTCCAAAGACCGACATGAGCGCTTCGCGAATTTCATCAATTTCGTGCGTCAACTCAGCCTCTCCCCAAAAACAATGGATGCTGTACGTTCGGAGCAACTGATCCGTCGAATCAATGCTAAAAAGTTGGTTGCAGAACGGAGTTGGCTCATAGAAAAGGCTCGATCGTTCAGAGAATGGCGGTACTGAATCTATCCCTGACCCACCTGCTCGTGGAAAAAAAACCTTTTTTTGTTCCTTTTTTACGAAATGTATTCGAGGTAAACCGGCTTAAAAACAACCCTTCCTAGCACTATTGCGCTTGGAAGGGTTGTTTTTAGGCCGGTAAAACGCTCAAACTGTGTTCTTTTTTACAACTTGGACGGGGGTGACTTTTGCACTGCGGATCAAAAGAAACCGATTCGCGTGATGCACATTTTTTCACCTTTTAAATTCGTTCACCATGTCCAAGTTCATCAAAAGTGCCCTCGTCCTCCTCCTGTTTGTCAGCGCTGCTGTTTTTGGCCCGGAAGTGCAGGCAAAATCAAACATGCCTTCGGCTCAGTTGGGCAAATGCAAAGATGTAGGTGCCATCACACTTTGGCAAACCGCTCCAGGCGTACTCAATGCCAGTTGGGTCACAAACCCTCCGGGAAATCTGTCCTTCGTTGTTTTGTTCAACGTGACTACCCAACAGCCGGTGCAACAGTTTTTTACACCGCTTACCGGTGCTATTTTCAACAACCTCACCAGCGGGCATACCTACCTGGTAAGTGTGTCTCATGGCCGCAATGTGAATTCCGAGCAGATCATTGTTTTTTAAGCATTTGCGGAACACCTGAAATGTTTTCGGGCACGGCTTGGTATCAAGTCGTGCCCGAATTTATTAATAAGGCGGAGGAGGAGGGATTCGAACCCCCGGTACCCTTACGAGTACGCCGGTTTTCAAGACCAGTGCATTCAACCGCTCTGCCACTCCTCCAAAACGGGGGCAAAGGTAAGAGCCTGTCGGTGGATTTTCTGCAAGAGGAAAAAATCCTCAATCGGCAGGCTGCAAAACCACCCGTACGGGCACATCAAAACTCTTGTCTATGCTGTCAAAAAAGGTGCCGAGGTAGCGCACCATTTCGTTGCTGGTTTCGCGGGGGATCAGTTTATTGTAGCACAAGTCGGTTAGGTCGCGTTCTGCGTTTTTCAGTGTTTGCGCGGCTTGCCGGAGCGCGGCTCTGGGCAGGCCGTTTGCCATCAAATACCGGTCGCGAACGGTGCGAAGCCCACTTTCCGAAGCCGGGCTGGCGTATGGCGCGGCTACGAGGCCGGAAAAATCGAAGTCGTACGGAGTCAGCAGGATTTTTTCGGAACCGTGGGGCCGGATGAGCCGGACGTTGCGCATCATGGCAGCGTCCCAGTCGGTGTTCCCGATCATGTACTGAAACATGGCCACCAAGGCCGCCTGCTCGGTTGCCATACTGTCAAAGGGCAGGCCGAACTGTTCGATCTCCACGCCGCGCAGGCGGGCGGCGGTTTCTTCATTGTCCTCCACCAGCAGGCCGTACATTTCTTTGCTCGACGCTTCCACGTGGATGTCGCGCAGGGAAACCTTGACCAATCGGGCGCGCACGCAGTTGTTTGTCAGGTGCTCGAACATCCGGTAAATCAGGTATTCTTTTGTCAACAACCGGTCGCCTTTGTGGCTGTCTACCGAGGGGAGCACCAAGCGCATCTCGTTCAGGGTGTCCAAGCCCATTTCTGCCAGCGCTTTTTTGGCAAATTTGATTTTTAGCGGCGGCACTTCGGCCGTTTTTCGACGGTATTTTCCTTTGGGCTGCACTTTTACCTGAAAATATTTCCCGTCGGGCAGGGTTAGTTTGCCCGCGTGGTAGTCCGTGGTGTAGCGGTTCTCCAAAATAGTGGTGAGGTCGGTTTCGAGAGTGAGCGCGATGCCTTCTGCACTTGTGAGGTATTCGAAGACGGTTTTCGGTTTCACCGTCTTTTGGCCTGCCAGCCCAAACGGGGAAACAAACGTGAAAAAAAGTAACCAGATGTATGCGGCGTACTTGATGTGTGTAGTCATGGCAGCGGATTTTTTTACGTGCCGTTTTGTGGGTAAGTGCCACGTGTCGGCCTTGTGTCTTTGCAAATGTACTTGGAATTAAATTCTGAACACAAGCATTAATCGAGTTGTCTGCAAAATTATCAGACAAATAACGTTAGACAACAAGATTATGTTCCACGTCACTCAGGTTTTGACTAAACTGATTTTGCCAGTTTCCCTGACATTTTGAAGTGTTTAGTTTGACAATGTTGGCCAAAGATCGACGGCCGACAAACCATGTACCGGACATGGCCTATTTTTGCGGCTTACAAAAACCGCTGAGCGTATTTTGGACACCTTGGCCCAAACCAATCCGTCATCCGATCATGAAAAAAATCGCTTTTATCCTGTCCGCCAGCCTTCTGTTTGCCACGGCCGCCACTGCTCAGGAGCAGAGGGGCGTATGCGGTACATCGTTCGAAGACCAGATGTTGTACGAGGCCCGTTTGCTGGCAAATATTGAAAAGTCAAACGCCGGGACGGGCGCGTCCGACCGGGGTGCCATCCAGTATATCCCGGTGCATTTTCACTTGGTGGGCGATGCCGCAGGCAACGGCAAAGTACGCGAATCCCTCGTATTGGATCAGTTGTGCGCCCTGAACACAGCGTTTGCTCTGATGGATTTCCGCTTTTACCTGCGCCCACACCCAACATACGGCACCATCTTCAACTACAACCTGAACAACAACAATATCTACACCAACCAGTCGGCCTGGACTACCATGAATGCCCAACGGCATCCCAACGCAATGAACATGTACATCGTGGATGTGGCGGTGCCGGGCGGCAGCCCAATCGGAATCACCTTGGCCTATTACAGCCCGACTCGTGATTGGGTGGTTTGCCGCCGAGACCAGATCAGCGGGGTGAGCAACAACTCGACCCTGGCACATGAGTTGGGCCATTTTTACAGCTTGCAGCACACGTTTCTCGGCTGGGAAAGCAAACCCTTCGATTCCACCTTCCCCGGCTGGCCGATTGCGCCCGCTATTTCCCCCGGCGGTTCGCCGACTGAATTGGTGAACCAAACAAACTGCACCGTGGCCGCCGACAAATTGTGCGACACACCTCCCGATTACAATTTTGGGTACGGAAGCCAGACATGTACCTACTCCGGCGGCGCAAAAGACCCCAACGGCACCCTCGTTGATCCAATGGAAAACAACATGATGGGCTATTTCAACTACTGCACTTCCTACGCTTTTACCCCACAGCAGCGGAATGCCGTGATCGCTGACCGCGCTACTTCGGCCAGAAACTACCTGAACAACACGTTCGTACCGGTAGCCACCCAGATCAACACACCGGCAGATTTGCTCATCTCGCCCGTTAATTCGGCAACTACGCCATTCTACGACGAGGTGTTGTTTCAGTGGAAGGCTGTGGCCGGGGCCACATACTACCTGTTGGAAACGGATATCGTCACCTCCTTCGGGTCGCCCAGCGGCCAATCGCACATAGTTACCGGGACATCAAAACTGCTGACCAATCTGCTGCCGAACCGCACCTACTTTTGGCGTGTCCGCCCGTTCAATGAGTACGTTACTTGCCCCGACTCGCGTATGAGTAGTTTTAAAACACCGACAACTTCCGGCGTTCCGGCCATTGAGGGCCTGACCGCCCTGCAACTGGCCCCCAACCCGGTGCGGGAAGGCTCCACGACCAAAATGTTCCTTCAAACGGAGCGCGGGTTTGAGGCAGACCTGCACATTTTTGATCTGGCTGGCAGAACGGTTTTTTCCAAAAAAGGCTTACGCTTTTCAGAAGGCGAGCACACGGTGGAATTGCCCGTAGGCAACCTTGAAAACGGAATGTACACGTTAGTCGTGCAGGCTGCCAACGCAGGCGCGACCGTGCGCAAACTCTCCATACTCAAATGAAAAAGAGCATGTTAAAACCTTTCCTGAATATGAAAAAGCAGCATCTTCTCGGCATTTGCCTTTTACTGCTGGCAGGAGCTTGTACCCGCCACTACTATTTCAAACCCGCCACCACCCAACCGGGCCAGACGGAGGCCGTGTACACCCGTGGTGTGCCCGGATTGCGGTCTCAGCAGTACGGAGCCGACATCACCGCCGGCCTGAGTGCTCAGGGGGAAAAGGACATGAGCCTGCAACTGTACATCTACAACGAGAGCGACGAGTCATATACCATCCAGCCGGAAGGCGTGCGTGTGACCGGTTACGATGCCTTTGGCGTACCGCAGCCCCTGCGTGTTTTCGAGGCCAACGAGTATGTCAAGTGGAAACGGAACCGCGAGCTGCTGACCGGCGCGATCGTGATAGTGGCTACCGTGGCGCTCATCCTGATCATCTCTGAACTGTCCGACGACGGCAAAACCAGCGGCCCCAGTTCGCGCCCAGACTGGACCTACAACTACTACTACAACCCGTTGGACTGGATTGACTTTTCCGTCAACACGGCCATCATCATCGGTTCCACAACAGCACCGCCGCCACAACAGAATCCGATGATCCCGGAAGACGGGTTTCTGCGTCAGCACACAGTGTATCCCGGCGAGGCGGTACAGGGCATCATCAAGGTGCGCGGCAAGCCCAATTTTATGAAAAAAATCCTCGTCGAAGTGCCGGTGAACGGAGCCTACCACAAGTTTGTGTTCGAGAACCGGCAGCAGGCGCGGTAGGCGCGAAGCATGGTTTTCACCACAAGGCGCGGAGTTTGGGCAATTAATCTACCTAAACTCCGCGCCTTGCGGTGAAAAGCCGCGAGCCGCGTATTCCTGAGTGATTCTATTCTCGCGTACTTTGCAGCATGCAACGCAAAGCATGCCCGTTTTTCACGCTCCTGGCTCTTGGCCTGTGCCTGACTGCTCTGACTATTTACTTGGGTTACAAGGCGGAGCAGTCCGAGTTTTCTGGTTTTTTGCTGGCTTACGGGGTGTTTTTTGCCATATATGCCTGGCTGCTCTTCCGCCGCCCCATCACAGCCGAGGAGCAGCGCTGGCTTGTCGGCCTTGGAATTGTGTTGCGGGCTGTGCTTCTGTTCAGTATCCCCAACCTGTCCGACGATTTTTACCGCTTCCTCTGGGACGGGCGGCTGGCCGCGCAGGGCATTCACCCGTTCGCGCACCCGCCGTTTTTTTTTATGGAAAATCCCGCGCACCTCGTGGGCATCACGCCGGAGTTGTTTCAAAAACTCAACTCGCCGCAGTACCACACGGTGTACCCGCCAGTTTGCCAGGGTGTGTTTTGGCTGGCCGCAAAAATTTTTCCCGAAAGCATTTCAGGTGGCGTTTTTGTCTTGAAACTGTTCCTTTTCGCTTGCGAGTTGGGCACGCTGGCTGTGCTGGCTTTTTTTTCAAATAAACAAAGCGGCGCAGCCGGAAATGCTCCAGTCGCCTACGCGCTCAACCCGTTGGCCATCCTCGAGATCACGGGCAACGGCCACTTCGAGGGGGCTATGTTGTGTTTTTTGCTGGCGGGCCTGGCGGCGTTGTGGCGTGGGCGGTTGCTGTGGGGAGCGCTGTTTTGGGCCTTGGCTGTGGCGAGCAAATTGGTGCCCCTGCTGTTCCTGCCCATCGTGTTGGCGTGGCTCGGCTGGCGAGCGGGTCTTCGGTTTGTGGGGCTGTTCACACTTTTTTGCGCAGCGCTTTTTTTGCCGCTACTCGATCTGGAAATCCTCGCCAATATGGCCGCCAGCCTCAACCTGTACTTCCGGCAGTTTGCGTTCAACGCCAGTGGTTACTACCTGCTCAAGGCCGTCGGCAAAGCTATAGCCCCGCCAACGCTGGATATCGGGCGTACATTGGGGCCGATCCTCGGCGCGGTGGTGTTCCTCGGCGTACTTGCCCTCGCTTTTTTCAGGAGAAAAAAAAACGACGACGGTCTTGCCGAAAAATGCCTGCTGGCTTCGGCCTTGTACCTGGCCTTGGCCACCACCGTACACCCGTGGTATATCGTACTGCCTTTTGGCCTTGGCTTGCTGACCCGTTGGCAATTCCCGCTCGTATGGACGGCCGCTGCGGCGCTCTCGTACAGCCACTACGCGAGCGGCGGTTTTCAGGAAAACTACGGCTTGATCGCGCTGGAGTACACGTTGGTGACTGCTTTTGCTGCCTGGGAATTTTTTAATGCACCACAGATTTTCACAGATTCACAGGTTTTCTAAATGGAAAGGGAAAAAATCTGTGTGAATCTGTAAAAATCTGTGGTCAGAAATGGGGCACCGCAGGCAGGCGCATAATTGTCGTAGGTTGACTTTCAAAAAAATATACTTCGCGCTGCGAGGTTTTATGCATGGCCTTCGGCCTACTATTTTGATTAGCAGCGCTCAGTATGACAAAAGCGGCTTCGCACCTTGCGGTGCGAGGTATACAACCTCCGCACCTCTGCTGTGCAGCTGAAAACACCGGAAGTTCAAACCTTTTGCCATACTGACTGTCCTACGGAAAAAACAAACCGATCATGCAAAAACAAACACTTCGACTGCTCGCGGCTTTTCTCTTTCTGCCTTTTCTGAGCCTTGCCCAATCGCCTGCCCTGTACTTTCCCCCAAAAACCGGAACAGCGTGGCAAACCATCAGCCCCGCCACGCTCGGGTTTTGCCCGGAGCGCGTTGACAGCCTGTACCAGATGCTGGAAGACCGGAATACCAAGTCGTTCATCCTCTTGCAGGACGGCAAGATTGTTCTGGAAAAATATTTCGGCACGTTTACCCGCGATTCGTTTTGGTACTGGGCCTCGGCGGGCAAGTCGCTGTCTGCCTTTCTCGTGGGCCAAGCTCAGGAGGAGGGCCTTTTGGACATCGAAGTACCGGTGAGCACCTACCTCGGTGCGGGCTGGACTAGCGCACCTCCCGCAAAAGAGGCACTGATCACCGTGCAGGACCAATTGCGCATGACCTCCGGCCTGGATGATGGCGTGCCAGATGTGGATTGCACCGATCCAGCCTGCCTTAAATATAAAGCCGACGCAGGCACCCGCTGGGCGTATCACAACGGGGTTTACCACCTTGTACACGACGTTTTGGTCGCCGCCAGTGGCAAAACACTAAACCTGTTCACCAAAACCCATGTATTTGATCGAACCGGAATGAGCGGACTTTGGGTTAACCACATCATGTACGGCCGTGCCCGAGACATGGCCCGCTACGGTCTGCTGGCCTTAGCCAACGGTGTGTGGGACGGCGACACGCTCCTGCACGATCAGCAATATTTGTACGCCATGTCGCACCCGTCGCAGGCGCTGAACAAAAGTTACGGCTACCTGTGGTGGCTCAATGGCCAGCCGAGTTTCATGCTGCCGGGTCTCCAGTTGGTATTGCCTGGCGACATTGTGCCTAACGCCCCCGACGATATGTACGCCGCACTCGGCAAAAATGACCAGAAAATCCACGTCGTGCCGTCCAAACGTTGGGTGGTGGTGCGCCAGGGCGAGGCGGGCAGTGTCGGCCCCAATGGTGGATCGGTGCCTATCGTGCTGGACAACCAGATTTGGGAATACTTGAACAAGTTGGTATGCACGCCCACGGGAACAGAAGAGGTGGGTGAGGTGTCGGAATTTCGGGTGCTGCCCAACCCCGCCGCCACCCACTTCGACATAACCTGTCCCGAATGCCCCGACGCGGCACCGCTCCGCGCCAGCTTGTACAATGCCCAGGGCCAGCTCGTGCGTGCGGGGCGGCAAGTTGCGGGCACGCCGTTCCGCATCGTTGTTGGGGACTTGCCTGCTGGGTTTTATGCGTTGCAGTTGTGGTTGGGCGAGTTGTATGTGGGGGGGAGGAAAGTGGTGGTGGGGCGATAGGGCAGCCGGTTTCAGTTAAAAAAAACGGCTGCTATTTAGGCACAAAATATTGGTTGTTAGGTTATTTTATTCACATTAAATTAATATCAATGTGGCCCTGGAGCTTGATCATTTGAGTTTTTTTTCGGAGGTTTGCAAACGTTCTGCCCCGTGATGCACAACGGGCCAGTATGCCGGGCAGCCAGCCACCTAATCCCCCCAGTTTCTCCGTACCGTTTTCATGGGAGTCGCCACCTGCCGACGCTTCGGCAGGATTCACAACTCTTTCCTCACATCAAACTTCTTTCACATGAAACAGAAAGCAGTATCCGAAAACGCTTTTTTAGCGGCGAAAAACCGCTTCAGTCACCCCGCTTACGAGCCGATGCAAGGCCGACTCTTGCAAAGATTCCGGGGGGGGCGAAGCTACCAATCCCCAACCTAAATAACCTCATACCTGTGCTCATGATTTTCTTTACTATGACTGGGCTTGCTAAGTCTCATGCTCAGAACGGGGCAGAGTTTTGTCAGTCGTCATTTCAGCCACTTAGTTTTGGGGTGGGCTGTGGACATCCATGCTTTGCAAGTGTACCCCCAAATGAAATCGAATCTTACCCGCTCGCTACTATTGCCCTTGATTTCCATTTCATAGCTGATGCTAATGGAAACAATTTTCATTGCAACCCTGCTGGTGACCCGACATTTTACGCTCCTACAATTGTAGCGCAAATAATAAATCGAGCAAATTTGTATTTTGCCGACCCCGAACAAAATCAATTTGGTTCGTCACCCCAAGTTCCGGATGCCCGTATTCGGTATGAGCTCTACGGAAATCCGGCCAATGCCTGCGATGTCATTTCCTTTTATGGCACCAATCAAACTCCCGTTTTTTCGAACTCTGATGCGTTTCATATCGTCGTCAAGAATGGTAACCCCAGCTCAGGAACTTCCGGAGAACTTGGAGGAGCAAACAGCATGAATCTAGTAAATGTGCCCTATGCTTTTTTTGTCAATGGGAGTACCGATGCTGGCGAGTGGGGGCCAATAATGAACCACGAGATTGGCCACCTTTTTGGCCTTTGCCACGCATTTAGCGAAACCAACACTTGCCCTGATATGGATCCAACTGCTGAGTGCGGCGGACCACAACCATTGCCAGCGGCTAGCGGATGTGGAGGAAACACTAATTTTAGTTCATACTGCATATACGGCACAGGGAACAACTTCATGGGGGCCAATGGGAGTTTTCGTGGAATGACGGTTTCTCAGTGGGCCACGATGTACGGTAACATGCTGGCGGAAAAACCTGTTTTCGTAAGATTCGATGGTATGGAGTGTGCAGATATACCTCCACACGCTCCTCTGGAAATCCCGGAGAATACGGTAGTAGAATGGGATGCCTTCCGCATTTTGGACCGCCATGTAGAAGTACGCAAAGGAGCAACCCTGATCATTCGGTGCGAAGTACTCGTAGGCAAGAGCCTGTCAATCATCGTCAATCGAGGGGCGCGTCTTTTTGTTTTGGGCGGGCGAATAACCAGCAAAACCGAGAGCTGCCGATGGGACGGCATTGTCGTTCATGGCAATTCAGCGCTGGAACAACCAAGCGAAAATGTAGCGAAAGACTACAACAGCCCGCTAAATGAATTCAGCCCAGGGGTAGTGTGGTTGAACGGCGCTAAATTAGAAAATGCACATACCGCGATTTCTACGAGGGGAACAGGTGGGCTAAACACGTCAGCCTATTACGGTGGTCTCGTGCTGGCTTACGACACGGATTTTATCAACAATGACCGAGCTGCGGAATTCATGGCATACGTGAAGCCCAACAAAAGCAAATTTGAATACTGCAATATTGAGAAAGGCCCCAATGCCGTGCCCTTCCCTGTTAGGCGCGGAGTCACGATTTGGGCTTGTACCGGCATCAAGTTTCGGCACTCCAACTTTATTGACTTATCCGAAAGTGGTATTTCGGGCATCAATTTTTCTTCCGAGGTTGAATCCTGTGACATCAAGGGAACCCTGTACGGGTATCGCTCGGAAGTTACAATGCCCAATGTATCGAAGGGCATCACAACCATCCAAAAGAGCACCTTCCGAAACAACCGGTATCATATATACTGCCATGCTTCGCCTAACTACTTGTACGGCTACAACATTCTGGATAACACATTTTTGAACGGACAATTATTTGGTATTCGAATCGGAGGCGAAGCTCAATACCGTATTGAAGATGAGAATATTTTTGACAACCATTTAATTGGCATCATGCTCATTGCTACAGGCCCTCATAACAATGAAGTAGACTGCAATTACTTCGAGGCCCAAGCGATGGACATCAATGTGCGGAACCGGAATGACCAATTGCATATCAGAGCCAACCATTTTCTGGGAGCCCAAGGGCAACCGATTCGTTTAGACGGTAACTCCAGCACTATGGACCAAACACAAAAGGGTTCCGTCTTTGAGGACCAAGGGGATGCTTCTGTAGCAGCCAGCAACGTTTTTGTCAACCCAGTCGGGGCCATTGGGGCCGACCCGAACGGGACGAAAGATTTTAAATATTACACGGTGCCGGAACCGCCAGCAAACGAATTGCCGACAAACAACATGAGCGACGGCGGAACAAACAACTATGTAGTTAAAAAGATTTCCCCAAACGAATTTGATTGTTTCGATCAGTTTCTACCTCCGAATCCACCGACCAAATCTGACCTTGATACCGCCCGCCAAATCACGGCAACGCTTAAGGCCGTGTGGGAGGCAGACAACTTGAACCAGACAAAACGCTCAGCATACCTGAATGCGACATTGCAGCAAGATGTCATACTCCGTCATTTAGTGTACGAGGCCTGGGTGGCCGATAGCAACGTCTATGCCGAGAACCTTTTACTGGGTGAACAAACCAATACCGCAATTAGGGGCGTAGTCGGCATGCGCACTATGCGGGGCGACCTTGCCGGAGCCCAAGCTTTGTTGGACACCATGCCGATTGTCAATCAGGACGACCAGTGGTTCAAGGACATCATGGCAATCAATCTGGAGATTGCCGCTTCGGGGCCGGAAGGCTTTGACCTGTCCGTTGCCCAAGAACAAAACCTCCATACGATTGCTGCTGCTGAATATTCCATTATGCGGGGATATGCCTGCGCTCTGCTGAGCCAATGGCGAGGGTACACCTGTACGGAAGAATTGCCGGAAGAGCTGGTTGAGGGCGAAGAGCGTCAAGGCATGGGCAGTAGCAAGGCGCCCTTGCCGCATACTGTTCAGGTCTATCCCAACCCGGTCAACCAAGGCGTCCTTTATGTTCAATGCCCGGATTTGATCGGAGAACAGCTGCACCTGGAACTGGTCAATCCGGCAGGACAAACCATTCGGCGCACGGATTTCCAAAACACCGGCAGCACGATATTGCCAATCGGCAACGTGCCGGACGGAGCCTATTGGCTGCGTTTGCACCACAGCAGCCGGGTCGTCTATTCTGGCAAAATAGTAGTTCTCCACTAACTTTCACAATTGGCGCGTACAGTTGTTTCTCGCGAGAGAAAGGTTGGTGGCTACAGCCTCTTCCGCATCTAGGTGGCGAAAAACAGGTGTACGCGCCAACCCAAATTTATTGTGCCATGCTTCGCACGATCACACTTACTATTTCCACTATCTTTTTGTGCCACAACCTGCTGTCCGCCCAATACTGGAGCAAGCGCTACGACTTCCAACAGGGCAATGAAATTGCCACACAGATCATCCCAATGGACGATGGTCTGTTGGTGTCTGTGACAGGTCTTTGCGATCAAAACAAACGTTTTTGCGGAGGGCTTATTAAATTGGATTTCGAAGGGAATCTGCTTTGGAAGTCAATTTATTGGGACACCTTGGAAACGAATACTTTTGGCGCCGTTGCCATCATAGATGACACCATATTTGTAAATGTGAACTATTACTATGTAGATTCATTGTACTATTCGGTATTGGCATACGACTTGCAGGGCAACTACCTTTCTCGTAGGGATTACGGCTTTCCAAGTATCAAAAAATGGGCAAATAACATATCGGTCAACGGAGAACGGATATACGTTCTGTACCAGTACCATGACCCCACGACCTTGAAATCCCGCGGGCGCTTGCGTGCCTACGACCGGAAGTGGGCGTTTTTATGGGAACGGGAGTACCCGGGAACACACAACAATTGTAGTGAAAGTCATGTAACTGCCATGCCGGACGGCGGTGCGGCCCTGATTTATACAGGGGCGGAGGGGTTCGACCGGCGTGCCTTAGTGGTTCGGTATGATGAAGATGGTAACGTACTTTGGACCTCGCCATTCCCCAAAGCATACGATGCCGACTATGTGCGTATCGAGCCGTATCCCGACGGCGGCTTGGTCGGCATCTGGCATATAGACACATTTGTGCTTGGCTACAGTTTTTATCCTCAAAGGGTCTTCAAGATGGACGCTTCCGGTCAAATCGAGTGGACCAAGTTTGAAATTACGGCCTCTTATCAGAAGTATTTCCACATATTTGTTGCAAAAAACGGGG
Organism: Saprospiraceae bacterium; assembly: GCA_040080915.1. Classification (GTDB taxonomy): domain Bacteria; phylum Bacteroidota; class Bacteroidia; order Chitinophagales; family Saprospiraceae; genus M3007. The sequence goes on along the minus strand of JBEBHD010000049.1, from coordinate 11,065 downwards.
ATATCGTTGTTTCTGGCTCGGACAACAACGCTTCTGTTGTGTTGCCCATCGGCAACGTGCTGAATGGCTATGTGCGTCGGCTGCGGCCCAATGGCGACCTTCTTTGGGAACGCCGCATCATGGATTTTTCTCAAGGAGACCACAAAAACTATATCTATTACGGTGCCGAGCTCGATAACGGCGACCTGGTTTTTGCTGGAGAAATAGCAGACTCGTTACCAGACGATCCTTACCCCTACAATGTATGGGTTGTACGGTTGGACAGCACTGGCTGCTTTGCGCCCGGGTGTGAAACGGAGCAAATACTAACCTCAACGAAGGATGCCCCAACTGGGAACTTGGAAGGCCCATTCATCGCCTTCCCATCGCCTTTTAGTGAAAAAATCACCGTAGGTGGCAAGTTGGGTAGCCGTTTCCCGCCGGGTCAGTACCGAATAGCGGTATTTGATCTGTTGGGGAGGCTTATGCTTGAACGACCGATGAACCCGCAACAGATTACAGAATTAGATGCAGCTACCTGGCCATCTGGGACGTACTTTATCCGAATAAACCTTGGTGCTTCGGTTTTTCAATACTTGAAGGTGATAAAACTGTAAATCGAGGATTGGTTCGTTTTTGCGGAATCAATGACTACAATGGCAAGTATACTTCGCGCTGCGAGGTTTTGTGCATGGCCTTCGGCCTACTATTTTGATTAGCAGCGCTCAGCATGACAAAAGCGGCTTCGCACCTTGCAGTGTGAGGTATAAAACGGGAAGTCCTAAATTATTTTGTGTAAACTTGCCCCCAAAAACAATGAAAATAACCGTCCTGCTCGTCGCTGCCCTGCTTCCCATTTGGGCAGCCGCCCAAAATACCGCCGAAGATTCCCTCGGATTGGCCATAGCCCCCGGACTGACACCTGTGGTAGCCGACGGCCAAACCGAAATAGGTTTTTTCAACTCTTTTGCCACCTATCGCACCGCCGACACAGCCGGGTACCGCGCCGCGATACTCACAACGTTTTTGCAGCTGCAGCGCGGGATGTCCCGCCAAAACCGCCTGAGCGCGGGCGTGGACCTGATTTTTTCCAACCTGCGTTTCGGGCCGGCATCCGAAGTGGGGCCGTTTGCCGCTTTGGGGCCTGCGCCGGAGTTAGGCTCCGCTACGCACACCCTGTCGGCAGTGGGTCTGCGCCTGCGGTATGTGCCGTTCCTGAATCACTACGAATTTACGGTACAGGGCAGCGTGTACTTTCCGGTTTCCACTCAGCAAAACCGGATCACGTTGGGCGAAGACCGGACGCGTTTTTCCGTACAGGCCAACTATGCGACGCTTTTTGCACCGGGCTGGTACGTCGTCGGGCAGATAAGCCCGCAGGTGCGCCTCGCCAACGACGACCGCGACCAAACCACCTGGGAAGTGCCGATCCAGGCCTACCTCATCCGACGCATTCTGACGACGGCTTCCGGGCAACGCCTGTACGTGTACGGTAGCGCGGGCTATTTCAGCAGTTTTGAAAAACGGTACAAGGCCGGACTTCGACAGGTAAACTGGTCGGTGAGCGCCGGTGCCGGTGTGCAGTGGGTGTTCAACGCCCAATGGAGCCTGAGCCTTGGCTGGCAGGCACTGCCCGCCTTCGACGAGACGACGAGCATCAAAAAAGGCTCGTATTCGGCACTTTCCATAGGCGTGCGCTACGCTGGCCGGCATTGAAAAACTATTCCGGAAAACTGACAATCAGTTGGCGGCCCGTTTGGCGGGAGGTCAGCAGGATGGGCCATTTCTCGATATTTTCCAAAAATGGCGGCACGCCAATAAATTGCCCGTCAAATTTTTCCACTGTTCCGCCTTTTGCCGTCCGGTCTATTTCGAGGTAAACGACATTCGTATTGGTGTTGAAATTGCCTTTGACCGGATTGTTGGAAAAGAGCGAACTGTTGTCGAAATCGTACTCATAGGAAGTAGGGTCCAGTTCGCAAACCCCGGGGGAGACGTTTCCGATAAAGCCAATAAAATGGATGCCGTACGACCTGCCCGTAATCAGGCTGGCGGAATTAGCCCAGTTGTTCTGGATGTCGTTTTGCGGGTATGTAGTCGGTAACGTTGGGATTACGATGTTGGGCAAAGAGGGCTGGACATTGCCCGGCAGGGCGGCCAACACGACGAACCCGGGAGAACGCGCAATACAATCGCCTTCTTCCACACTGATCTCGACATTGCCCGCCAAACCAGCGGGCACCGTAGCGATGATTTCGCCCGCTACGCCGCCTGCTCTCGAACTGGCCTCTACCGAGCCGAAAATCACTTTGGCAGCGCTGGTAAAGCCGCTCGTTTTGAGCAGCACTTCATAGCCCGTTGGGTTGCTGTTGGGCAGAACGGCGCTGATGGAAACATTTTTGTCGCAGTTGGCATCCGAGGTGCCGCATCCCGAAACCAGGCAGCAGGTGGCAAAAAGCGAGATCAAAAAGAGTACATTTTTCATGGCAAATCAATGTTTTTGGTGAAGAGCGGCCTCCATATTGGCGAGCGCCGCCCGGATGTTTGTTTCTAAATCGGGAATGGCCGGGTTCAGTTTTTTCAACGCCGCATTGGCTGCCTCCTCGGCTTTTTTGCGGGCCTTGGCCGGGCGGATTTCTTCGGCACGCACCGCACGGAACTGATCCAACAGGCTCGTGTTGAGTGGCAAAACGGTCTCTTGGTGTACCCTCGTCAGTGCCTGCTCGTACACGGCAGCCAGCGCATCGGCAAGGGCCTCGCCCCACAGCGCACGCACGATCTCCGCATGGCCGCGGTGGTTTTGGAGCAGCGAGTCGCGGGCGGTGTTGTACGCGCCGATTGTTTTGTCGAAACGGGCCATCGCACGCTGGTCAATGAACGCATCGCGCACTCGGGGAAGCACATCGCGCAGGTCTTTGAGCCGGTCGACATACACGACCAGTTCCCCGGAGATGTTTTTGTAAAACAGTTGCTGTTTGAGTTCTACCGCTTCCTGCAGGTCGGCGATTTCGTGGGTCAGCGCGGTTGCGTTTCCGGCGTTTTGGCGGACGAGGGCCTCGATGCTGTCGCGCAATGCCACCGTATTTTGCTGGCCCGATTCGATCTGGACCAAACGGGCTTTGAGGGTTTCGTTTTCTATTTTCAGGCGCGTTTTTTCTGCTTCTTTTTTGCTCAAAACCCGTTTGAACGACTCCATGGCGCGGTTGCCACCGCTTTTGCGGGCGAGCCAGATATCAATAGTGCGGGACTTGTCTTCGGGCAGCAACAGTGTTCCGTTGGGCGGGGAGACGCGCTCAAAATCGGCAGGCGGATAAAAAATGATTTCGGCTTTGCCGGGCGGAAACTCCAGGGTGTACTCGCCGTTGCTCTGCGTTTCGATGGGCAAACTGGCACCGGACAGGGTAAGGCGCACGTATTTGAGCGGCTGGTCGTTCTCGTCCAGCACACGGATGCGCACCTTGGTCTGGGCCGAAAGGCCGCTGCAGCCGATGATGATGGCAAACAACAAGAGGAAAAAGCGCATAGTCATTCGATGGGAATTTGTTTGTGGCCAGACGTAATCATCGCGTCTTTTGCAAAAAGGCGTTTTCCATTTTTTTCAATCACAAGATTAACCTCGGTTCCCGGTGCTTTGGGGACAGCCACGTTGAAATAACCTGTGGAATCACTTGTGGCGTGAATATTTCCGTCAATGGTGATCTGTGCTCCGGCGATGGTTCTTCCTTTGGAATCGCGCAAGGTTGCCTGGAAAATGGTGGTATCGGGTACAAATTCGAGGACAAACAGGATGGTCTGATCCTGACCCGAAAGCACCGCCGCGCTTTGCCCTATCATTTTGTAACGACGATCTTTGAGCGGAAAATAGATCAGGTGCACCGAATCGCCCCCATATTTTTGGGCCAAATTCTTAAAAAAAGCCTTGCCATCGGCACCGAGCGGCCGCGCGTCTTGCGGTATCTCTTCGCCCAAACGCAGGTTGACTTCGCCCTCTTTGATCACCTTATCGTCGCCTCCCGGCTCATGCAAGTAAACGTCGAGGTCGAAGGTGTCCGGGGTGGTCGCGGATGTGACCCTGTTCACCAGCCAACCGATCAACAGCAGCAGCACAAGGGCAGCACCGGCCCAAAGCACCCAACGCGGCACAGCCGCTCCTCTGCCAGCACCGCCCTCAAACAAGCGGGCGTGCTCGTCGGACAAATGGAGTAGGGCAGCATTAATTTTTGCTTGCTGGAGGTTGATTTCGTCCGGCGACAGGATCCCGGTCGCAATTTGATCCGCCAACTTTTTGATGTTGGCCTGTTGCACCAGGGCAATGTTGAAGAGCGACTGATTTTTTTCGCGGAAAGCCTGCATTAACAGATCAGCCGCTGCTCGCTGGTCATTCTCCCCGATCAGTTGTCGGACACGATCGGAGGTTTTAAGTACTGCCATAAGCGCCTTGTTTGGGACAAATCTACCATCTACGGACGAGAATTCTACAAATCTTGCTTTGTAGTTTTTGCCAATTTTGAAAACACCATAGCCGCCCCTGCAGGGCGGACGAATCGCCAGCCGGGGCGTTTGCAAGGTGACCGTGCTGGACTTCAACCGCCGTTCTGGTGCATGGAGCAATGTGCTGGAGCTGCCCGCGCCACCCGGCGGCGGGCTGGCCTTTTCGCCCTGCTGCTGTGGTCGAGGGAGCGGTATTGGGAGAGCGGGAAGGTGGTGGTGGGGCGGTAACCTGTGCAACCCTCACTTAAACTGAATCGCCCGCACCGGCGACACCCGCGACACCACATACGACGGCAGCAACAAAAATACCAGCGTGACGATCAGCGTCCCGAGGTTGATCACTAACAAGGGCAGCCAGTTCAGTTGTACCGGCGCGTAGGCGAGGTAGTAGTCGGCTTCGTTGAGGGTGATGAAGCGGTAGCGATCTTGCAGGTAGCAAAAACCTACACCAAGCAAGTTCCCCCAAAACATACCTGACAAGGTGATGACCGCCGCCTGGTACAAAAAAATCTGACGGATGCGACCGGTTGTTTCGCCGAGGGCTTTGAGCACCCCGATCATGGTAGTGCGCTCCAGCACCAGCACGAGCAGGGCTGTGATCATGTTCACGATGGCCACGGCCAGCATGAGCATCAGAATGACCACCTCGTTGTAGTCCTGCAATTGCAGCCATTCAAAAATGGCGGGAAATTTTTCGCGAATGCTCACGCAGAGCAAGTCGGGTGGCAGCACGTCGTCGTAAATATACTCGGTGAGCGGTTCCAGATCGCGGATGTCGTCAAGCCAGACTTCGAAGCCGGCTACTTGATTGGTGTTCCAGCCCAGCAGGTCTTGCACCATGCGGATATCGCAAAGGGCGAATTTGCGGTCGTACTCTTCCAAACCGGTTTTGTAGATGCCACTGACGCGGAACAGGCGGCGGAGTTGGTCGTTGCCTTTTACGAAATGCACCACAAACTTGTCGCCCGTGCCCACTTGCAGGCGGTCGGCAGTTTGGCGGCTCAGGATGATGTCGCGCGAGGGGGCGGAATCATTGAGTGCGATTGCCCGGCCTTCGAGCAGGTAGGGCTGAAGGTTGGACCAGTCGAAATCCGGGCCGATGCCTTTGAGCAGGATGCCCTCCATCGCGGTTTTTGTGCGAATTATGCCGGGCTTGTGCGCAAACACCTGGATATGCCGGATGCCGCCGTGCGAGCGCTTGGTCGTCTCACGACCGGTTCCGAAACCGAGAACGGTTTCGGGCACTGGATACTCCACGCCGCGCACGGTGTCGAGAGACGGGTAAAATATCTGGTCGCGTGCGACGGGCACCGGCTCGAAGGAAAGCGACAGTGCCGTATCTGAAATGTGGATGTGCCCCCAAAATTCAAAAATCTTGCGGCTGATCTCGCTTTTGAAGCCCGAAATGAACGCTGTGGTAGTCACCATTACGGCCACGCTGAGCGCTACCGCTACCGTAGCAATGCGGATGATGAACCGGAAAAAATTTTTTTTCCCGGAAAAGGCGATGCGGTGGGCGATGAAAAAGGGGAGGTTCATGTGATCGGCAAAGATACGCGCCGAACCGAAAATCGGGAACTTTGAAAATCCGAGGCGTGTACTTGTAAACCAAAATCTAATTTTGCGCCCATGAAGGACTTTATCTCCGAACTCCGCTGGCGCGGACTCATACACGACCTCACACCTGGTGTGGAAGAACACCTCAAGACCGGCCCCGTGCGCGGCTACATCGGCTTCGACCCAACGGCCCCTTCGCTCACCATCGGTAACTATGTGCAAATCATGCTCCTTACATTCCTCCAGCGGGCTGGCCACCAGCCCGTGGTGCTCATGGGCGGGGCTACTGGGCGTATCGGCGATCCCAGCGGTAAGGACAAAGAGCGCGACCTGAAAAGCACAACGGAACTGGACGAAAACACTGCCCGGCAGATCGAACAGTGCAAACGCTTGCTCAACTTCGACCCGGATACGCCTAACCATGCTTTGTTGGTGAACAACTACGATTTTTACAAAGACATGAACGTGCTGGACTTCCTGCGCGATGTGGGCAAATACCTCACGGTCAACTATATGATGTCGAAAGAAAGTGTCCGACGGCGTATCGAGGCTGAGTCGGGTATTTCGTTTACGGAGTTCAGTTACCAGCTCCTGCAGGGCTACGATTTTGTGCTGCTGCACCGCGAATTCGGTATCACTTTGCAGATGGGCGGCTCGGACCAGTTCGGCAACATCACCTCCGGGGTGGAGCTGGCGCGGAAAATTGACGAGGCTAAAGTGTACGCGGTCACTACTCCGCTGCTGACCAAATCGGACGGTACCAAATTCGGGAAAAGCGAGTCTGGCAACATCTGGCTCGATCCGACCATGACCAGCCCGTATCGCTTTTATCAGTTCTGGCTCAACGCCGACGACCGGGACATGCCCAAGTTTCTTCGCTATTTTTCCCTAAAAAACCAGGAAGAAATCGAGGCGCTGGAAGCCTCAGGCGATGTGCAACGCACCAAGCGCATATTTGCGGAAGAAATCACAACGCGCATTCACGGTGCGAAGGAGTTTGCTGCTGTGCAGGCTGTGTCAGCCCTGCTGTTCGACCCCAAAGCCGGGCCGGAGACTCTGCACAGCCTTGATATTCGTACCCTTGCTCAGGTGGCCGAAGAAATTCCATCCCCCAAAGTGGCCGCCGCTATCCTGAAAAACGGCTGCAATATCCTCGATTTTCTCCACGAACACACCGGTATCTTGCCCAGCCGCAGCGAGGCTAAAAAGGCGATCCAAAACAAGGCTATCTCGATTAACAAAGAGAAAATCAGCGCCCTCGACATGGTCATCACCCCCGAACACCTGCTGCACGGAAAGTACATCATGGTGGAAAATGGGAAGAAGAACAAGTTTTTAGTGATGAGTGATGAGTGAGGAGTTTTTGTTACTCAACGCGTGTGCGAATCAGCCGAAACGACCAGTAGAGCATATTCAGGAAAACGCCCATGAGGATGGTCATGCCCCAGGTGGTGGGATGTGCTGTGGGGTTGATGATTCGGTCGCCGACATCGTACATCAGGTCATGCGGATCACTGATGATGTCCCAACTGTTCCAGCGGAGGTACCTGCCGATGTACACCCCGAAACCGGCGAGAAACAACAACCCGACCGAGGCGACGGTAATCCATGTCTTGCCAAGGAACCTGCCGGCGATCTTTTCGATGTCCCAAAGACTGAGAAAACCGTACAACAGCCCCGTCCACGCAAACGACAGGATCAACAACAGATCGAACCAGATGGGCATGGCCGACTTGAGCCGCAGGTGAAACAAATCGGTCAGGATGTACGGGGCATTGGGAAAAAACAGCAGCCACGCGCCCAGCAGGAGAAACACCGTCAACTTGTTTTTCTGGATGCCCGGCCTCAATACGGCTATGCTGGTGAATGCCCACGGCAGGAATGCCAGAAACAGGTTCCAGATCAAAAACAGGAAGTAGCCGGTTTCGGAGTAGAAGTAGCGGAAAATCGACAGACCAAAACAGCAAAGGGTCAGGGTGCCCACGAGGAGTGTTTCGTGCAGGCGGTTGTGATTTTTAAGCAGGGAGAGGAGCATGGCTATCAGGACTTTTTAATTTTGAACAAAAGTGTAACTATTTAGCGCCTGCGTGCCTCGGTGAACCAATTTTCACCACAGATTTTCACAGATTCACACAGATTTATTTAACGGAATGGGAAAAAATCTGTGTGAATCTGTGAAAATCTGTGGTGAAAATTGGTTCACCGAGGCGGAGGCTAATTAGTTACGTAAAAGTACACGTCCGATGTATCAAACCGAAGCCTCCGCATCGCGATTCGTTTTCTCCCTCCGCATCTTGTTCAAAATCGAAATCCCTTTCTCTCGCACCGCTTCGGTACGCACGTACCGGCTATCAGCCCCCAACGTGGGCGAAACGATGAAGTGCCACAGGATGGCGTGTGTCCACGACTTGGTTGATTCCATGCCGTCATAAAACTCCCGCGTCATTTTGTAGTACTTCGGCAAATACCGCCCCGGAATATTCATGATATCGTGGTGCTCGTTGTGGTAGCCGACGTAAAAGCACACGTGGTTGAGGATGCCGTAGTACGAGTTGGTTTCCTGCCCTTCCTTGAAAATGAAGTGCTCATGGATGAAGTGCCCGGCCGTCGGGTGAAAACTGTAGCCCCAAAACGTGGAAATCATCAGATAGGCGAACGCGACAGGGCCGAAAAAGTAAAAAATCAGTACATCAACCAAGACGATATAGGCAATATTGAACCATTCCCAACGGCCGGGTTTGACCAAAAAGCCACGCACCATCGTGATGAAAAAAACGTAAAACAACAGCCAGATGAACTTCAGGAACCGATTCTTGCCAATCCATTTCGCTTCCCAGTGCGAGGGAAAATCGTTGTCAATATTTTCGATGCCGAGGTGGGAATGGTGTAACAAATGGTGCCGCCGAAACTGAATAGCCGACGGTACCCCGATAGCCGTGTTGGCAAATATGGCGATCAAATAATTCTGCACGGTGGTGCGGGCCATCAGGTTGTGCGCACACTCGTGTATGCCCATACCCGCCCAGTGGCTCAATGTACCCCCGACAAAGTAGGACAACAACAGGATTTGCCACCAATATTCCGAAAAACTGGTGCAGTACCTGCCCACTAAGTAACAACAACCCAATTGGGCAAAAACGATGAAAGCAACCACGGCTGGCGCCCACGGATCGTAGCCCATGAGCTGTTTCACCTCCGGGTGCGCTTCGAGTACTTTCGCCCCTCGAATGAAGTGGATGTCGGGTGTGTCAATCGCATCATAAGGCGTGTTCACACCTTTGATCGGTTCGTCGTAGAGCGGTTTTGGTACGTCCATGTTGAATTGTTTTGTGTGTTTTGTTTACGGTTTTGGGAAGGGTGTCGTTTCACTTTTTTTTCATCCAAACCAGGTATTCGTTCAGTTGCCCCCCCAAAAAATAGGGCAAGTTGAGCAGGCTGTACTTTTTGCCGGAAGGCGTGACCGCCGGGTGCAGTGCTATTTTTTCTGCAAAAAGGCGCACCGCAAAATCGTGATCGCAGGCATCCATGTAAATTTGAAGGGCGCGCATTTTGCCGGATTTCCCGGATTTCACCTCAACCGGAACGAGCCGGTTTTCAAAAGGCAGGACAAAATCCACCTCGGCACTGCTTTGGTTTTTTTCACGCACCCAAAAGTTGAGTTGGTCAAGCGGCGAATCAAAGTTAGCAAGGATTTGTTGGCCAACCCAGTGATGGATCACTTTGCCCTGAAATGCCTCACCTAAATTTTTTGTTCCGATCAAACTTTGCTGCAAACCGCAGAAAAAATTCATCAAGCCTGTGTCCAAAACCTGCAAATACGGTTGTCTTTTCAAATCTGGCAGCGGCGGCAGGGTAGTTTGCGTCGCCGGGAAAACGAGGTGGCAAAGCATCGCTTTTTCCAACGTCCGCAAGGCTTCCCCGGTTTCGCGCGACCCGTAATTTGAATGGCCAAAGCCTTGAAATTTTATCCGTCCACCCGCCTCTAAAAACAAGTTTCGGATGCAATGTTGCAAGATTTGAGAACGTGCCTCTCCCGACGCATATTTTTGGACATCATCCTGATAAGCCGTCAAAAGTGTGTTGTAAATTGGTTTCAGGCGCGTCAAATCCTTGTTAATCGCATATTCCTGCACTATTTCGGGCATCCCGCCGATGAGTGCGTAAATATGGAAAAGGTCAAAAAGTTTGGGCACGGCAAATTCCGGCAGCGGGATTTCTTCCAAGATATTGGCGGCAGCGGTTTCGCCTATGGCCCGCAAAAATTCCGAAAACGACACCGGGCGAATCACCAAATATTCCACACGACCAACCGGGAAGGCGTTTTTGGGCTCCAAAAGTGTTTCGAGCAATGAACCCGCCGCGATGACATATAGATATGGAAACTGTTCGTAAAAATAACGGAGCCAAAAAACGGCCTTGGGCTCGGCCTGGATTTCATCAATAAAAAGCAGTGTCCTGCCCGATTTTGGATCAATATTTTGATCAAAAAAGATGGCCGACACGGCGGTTTCAATCCTGTCAAAACGGGTGAAATATGCCCGGTCTTCGCTTCTCTCGAGGTTCAACAAGACAAAATTGTCAAATTCTTTTCCGAACAAGCGCACCGCGGTCGTTTTGCCAACCTGTCTTGCCCCACGCAAAACGAGCGGTTTTCGGTTCGACCGTTGTGCCCATGTCCGAAGTGCTTTTATAATGTCTCGTTCAAACTCCATGCATCCGTTGATTCAACGCACAAAGTAAGGGCTATTTTTGAAAAAAAAATGCATAAAATAAGGGCAATTTGTTTTGATGATTTACACAAAATAAAGGCTTTCGCCTTGGAGTACTCCGCCTCCCTCACCGCAGTACCACTACCTTCCCCGAATACCCCCTTCCCGCGACGTAGTAGTACATCCCCTCCGGCAGTTCCCCTACCAGCAGGTCGGTATCCCGCCCCGTGAGGGTGCCTTGCATGACCACCTGACCCACCGAGTTGTACAGCACGAAGGGCACAGGCCTTGCCGCCGCCGCTTCGCACTGCACGTGCAGCACCGTGCTT
>JBEBHD010000267.1:0-6907 GCA_040080915.1 Saprospiraceae bacterium | reverse complement strand
AGCCTGCTCCGCCCACAAAAACAAGCACGCCTCCCAAGGCATCCACCCCCGCTCCGCCCAAGACCAGCACCTCTTCCGACCCCGATGTGGCCGCCATCCGCCGCGCTCAGGAAGAATCCAAGCGCCGACAACAAGAAGCGGACGACGAGCGCAGGAGGCAGGAGGCGGCAGAACGCGCTGAACAGGACCGCGCCCGAAAAGAACAGGAAGAGCGCGACAAGAAAAAAGGCGCGTTTGGGAGCACCTTCGGCAAGCCCGGCTCCACCGGCACCGGTCAGGGCAATACTGGCAAACCCAGCAATCAGGGCCAGCCCGGCGGCACCGGCACCGACCCATTTGGCCGTGGCGGATCGGGAACGGGCAGCGGTGGCGGCGACGGATCGGGTGTCGGCGAATCCATCGGCGGCGGCCTCGGCGGGCGCAAGGTGGTAGGCCGACCCAAAATGGTGGACGATACCCAGTACACTGGCCGTGTGGCCGTACGCGTATGCGTCGGCAGCGACGGCGCGGTCACCTCCGCCAGCTACACCCTGGCCGGCTCCACTACCAACGAAAGCACCCTGCGGTCTAAAGCCGAGTCTTGGGCGCGACAATACCGATTTGCCCCCTCCGGCTCTGCTGAGCAGTGTGGCACCATTTCGTTCGATTTCAGGGTGAAGTAACAGCCTTTTTCTTTACGGTGAAACGAGGCACGAGACCAAAATCACCCCAAGGGGTTAGTGAGAGTATGCCCCCCGATTTGCATCTTTGCTCTTCTGGACGGCAGGGAAGCCGTGTCACTGAATTTGTCTTACCATGAAATGTTACTTGACCTTTGGCCTGCTGCTTTCGGCCAACCTGCTGTTTGCCCAACAAAACGTCCGCGCCTGGTATGCCGAAGGCCAGGTGTGGGTTGTTTGGGAAACGTCGCAACCATTCCCGGAAACCTACGGCATTTACAAAGGCACACAACCGTTCACCAGCACGGCACAGGCAACTGTCATCGGGAGGCCGTTCGCCTACGAGTACTTGCCCGGAACGTTCGTGCAGCAAACCGGCAGTACGAATTTTACCTATAAAATCCCCAAACCGGACGGGAACACCTATACCCTTGCTCCGGGTGAGGCCCTTTTTGTGGAAACAGTGGTCTCCAGCGGATCGGCCTACTATGCCGTCGTCCTGTGGGGCAACACGGCCGTGACCGCCGGGGTCAACCGCACCCAAAATCCCGTAACGTTCACCTACGATCCCGTCAACGACCCAGTTACTTGCCATTTGCAATTGACCAACACCCTGTCGAGCAACCACAAAGCCAACTGGTACTGTCTGTGGGTGCTGGGCAAGCAAGACCACTGGGCGGGCAGGCCCGATTTTCCAGTCATGGCCAACCTGCCCAAAAACGGCATGCCAGCCATGTTCATCGTCAGCGAAGCGCTCAACACGGACACCACCGGCGGCAAGCGGATACCGGCCACACATTGGTTTCACGGGGGTGGCGGCTCGGCCATTCAGCATACCGCCGACAAGGCCAAGCAGTTCAACATAGCCCCACAAGTGGGCATCTCGGTTTCGCACAACGACGATTTCCCGCAAAAACTCGTTTATCAGGGCGACACGGTTTTTTCCTCGGCCCGCACCCAGTGGTTTGGTTGGGCCAAAGCGCACAATCCTTTCGATCCCGGCTTCTCTGCCAGCCCCGGCGACACCATCATCAACTACACCCAGCGCCGAATCCTGTGGATCAACAACTGGCTGATCAACCACTACCGGGTGGATGCCGATCGGGTGGCCCTGCAGGGCTATAGCATGGGTTCAGGCGGTGCTTCGGCTTTGGGCAAATTGGCACCCAACCTGTTTTCTACCGTGTGCGCATTCAACAACGGTTTCCGGCGCGTGAACGAGGAGACTATTACCGCCATCCTTGGCTCGGTGGAAGACAACCTGCCCACCAACCTGCGCGATGCCAACAACCAGATCGTCCGCATGAACGAGGTCATGGACATGAACACGCCCATATCGGCTACCGCTCGTGACTTGCCCCTGTTCCGTACCTGGGCGGGCAAGACCGACAACAACGACCGCATGTTTTGGGGTCCCGACCTCGTGGCCCAATACCGAAAAGCCGACAGCCTCGGCTGGGGCATGCAGATCAGCTGGGACGAGCGCCCGCACGTATACGATATGCTGGGCTACCACTGGATTGATGCCATCGGCGCGAACACCCAAACCTTTCGTGACAATCTCGCTATTCAGGAATCATTCAACAGCAAACAAGCCTTCCCAGCCTTTTTCAACCACCGCCTTGAAGCCCAAAACAATAACCCCGGAACTGGCCTGCTCGGAATCAACCTCGGCGACGGCGACAACTGGGGCACCTGGGGTGGATACCACAATTGGGAACTGAGCACCCTGACAGATGAAAACGGCAAGTGGGGCGTGACCGCCTCGTTGACCTTCGGTGCCCCGTTTGCCAACGACAACTGCCCGACCAACTCCCTGACCGCCGATATGGCTGTCCGCAAACCGCAACAATTCAAGCCCGTGGCTGGCAAAACCCTCCAGTGGACGGTGAAAGATGCCGCCACCGGGAACGTTCTGCAAAACGGCACCACGATGGTGCGGCCCAATGGCTTGGTTGTGCTTCCGCAAGTCACGGTTTACCGCGATAACATCCGCCGCGTACGTATTGAAATCACAGACCAATCTGTGGCTGCTGGCGAACCTACCGAGGCACCTTTTTCCAACCTGAGCATCGAACCCAATCCCAGTGACGGGCCAGCCGCGTTGGTTGTTTTTTCACAAAAAAACACGGACGCAGACCTGTTCCTTGTCGGCTTGGACGGGCGGCAACACTCCGCCCGCGTCCAACTGTCCGAAGGCACGAACCGCTTGCCGCTCACGGTTTTTGAAGGCCGGCCGGCAGGGTTTTACGTCGTTTTGGTGCGTGCTGCTGGGTTTCAACAGGCGGCAAAATGGGTGAAACATTGAGGGGGGGTATGGCGCATTACGCGCATTTTCAAATACCGGGACGTGCTCCAGTCGGCGGAATCCGGAAGCCCAAAAGCTTTAGAGTAGGCGTAACTGTCCGTAGCAAAACGAGGACACAATTACATCCGAATGAAGGAAAACAAGCAGATTACCTGCAGGGCGTTTAGTGCCTGTTTGAGCGGTATCACGACTGTACACCTGGCACTCCTGCTTTTTTCGTGCCCATTGCAGGGGCAAGTTGCCGACACCGCTTCTTTTGTCAACGAAGCCCGTCAGTGGTGGGACTCCAGTTTCTACCGGTATGCTACCTTCATCGGCGACATGCCTGTGGAACCGATCTGGGAAGGTGCCGAGGTGGCTGAGGTGCCGAATGGAACCCACCTGATTATCTTGCCCATTGTGAACGGCTCGTCCATCCAGGTTTCCAATGGCTGGTACGGGACGGCCCCGCAACCCAATGGCGGCGTTCGATTAGTGTTGAAGCGTTTTTCCCCCACACAGATTTACCCGGTACTGTTTTTTGTTTATGGCTACTCCGACTATGTGGCCGCCAACGGTCCGGGCGCTGTTTTTGCCAAAAACAAACCGCAAGGGTTGGACACGGCGTTCACCGGTGAGGCGTTTTATATGTATCCCGCCATGTTCCCCAGCGACTCCATGAAACTGATAAACGGAGCCGTGATACATACTGGCGGCATTGGCAGCTCCTCCAACAATTCCAACTGGTCGCCGGGCGGTTTGCCCGTCGGCGGCAGTAGCGGCCCCGGCGGTACTACCAACGAACCCGGAGGAAACAAGGTTAATCCTAAAGTGGATTCCAAACTCTGCCCGGACGGATCGCTCCGGCCCTCATCCGGAAATTGCAAATGCCCGGACGGGTCGCCGATGCCTGGGGATGGGGATTGCGGGGAAGGGAATTGTACGTTATTAAATGTAGATGTCGTATTAAAAGGAGCGACTGTAAGTTTTGTTGGGTCATTTCCTTTTTACACAGAATTTAGCTACGAAACATTTGTTGCAGGAAGTCTCACAAACAGCCAAGATGGAAATCCTACATTTAGAAGCCTGTTGGGTACAGACGTTATCCCGTACACAGAAGAGATAATTGCTCAAGATCATTTGGTCGTGGAGAGTAAAGTATATAAAATCCCGAAAGTATGGCTACAAAACGTACGTCAACAAGTGACGACAAGAAGCCGTTTGTTGCGATGGCAAATTGGCCAAATTCCCGGTAAGTAGCACCGCCCAAGCCGTTGGTTAAAAACGGCTTGGGCGTGTTTTTGGCACCAAGCAGCAGTAACCCGCGCCAATCAAAAAGCCTACTTTTGCCCAAATTCTCACTCGCTGCCCATGCCTACTGCCTCCACCCTTGCCGACAAACTCAGCCGCATGGACATTTTCCGCTCCGTGCCGCCGATCGTGCTCCAGCACCTGGCCGACCAAAGCCGCATCGAAAAGGTGCCCGCTGACGGGGCCGTGTTCCGCAAAGGCGATTTGGGCCGCTCATTGTTCCTCATCCTCGAAGGAGAGGCCCGTGTACACGACGGCGACTTCACCGTGGCGGTCATGCACTCCGGACACTGCTTCGGCGAAATGGCCCTGCTCGACGAGGGGCCGCGCTCCATGTCGGTGAGCGCCACGGCTCCCACACGGCTGGCCCGCATAGACCGTGACGTATTCTTCGAAGTGCTCGGCGAATACCCGGAAGTGATGCAAAAAATCGTGGGCCTGCTCACCCGCCGCCTGCGCCACCAGACGGACAAGACCCTCGAGCAGCTCCAGCACCGGGAGGAAGCGCTCACCCGCCTCGTGGACGAGCGCACCGCCGAGCTGATGCAACAAAAAGAAGAAGCCGAAAAACTCCGCGTCAAGGCCGAAGCCGAAAAACAGGAGGCCGACCGCCAGCGCCACCGTGCTGAGCAGAGCGAACGCGCCGAGCAGCAGTTTTTGGCCAATATGAGCCACGAAATCCGCACGCCCATGAACGCTGTAATGGGCATGACCAACCTGCTCCTGCAAAAGAACCCGCGTGAAGACCAGTTGCTGTACCTGCACAGCATCCGCCAGTCGTCGGATGCACTGTTGGTCATCCTGAACGACATCCTGGACATTTCCAAAATCCAGGCGGGCAAGATGGAACTGGAATTCACCGACCTCGCCGTGGGCGGCATCCTGGAGCAGGTGCGCACCACGCTCCAGTTCCGGGCCGAGGAAAAGGGCCTGCGCCTCCAATTGGACTGCGATGCACGCATCCCGCCCATGCTCGTCGGCGACCCCGTGCGCTTGCAGCAGGTGCTGCTCAACCTCGCGGGCAACGCCGTCAAATTCACCGAAAAAGGCCAGGTACTGATGTCCGCAGCCCTGCTGGAGCACAACGCCCATCGCTGCCGCATCCGCTTTTCCGTGCGCGACACCGGGATCGGCATGACACCCGCCCAATTGGCCGTAGTGTTCGAGAGTTTCCGACAAGCCTCCGGCGACACCGCCCGCAAGTACGGCGGCACGGGCCTCGGCCTGAGTATTTCCAAACAGCTCGTGGAAAAATTTGGCGGCACGCTCCAAGCTGAGAGCCAACCCGGCGAAGGCTCCACATTTTGGTTCGAGATCGAACTGCCCATCGGCTCCTCACAGGCCAGCCAAGCTGGGGCCGCACCTGCCG
Organism: Saprospiraceae bacterium; assembly: GCA_040080915.1. Classification (GTDB taxonomy): domain Bacteria; phylum Bacteroidota; class Bacteroidia; order Chitinophagales; family Saprospiraceae; genus M3007. The sequence continues at coordinate 1,281 of JBEBHD010000267.1, read as the reverse complement.
CCGATGCCGCCGCCGCCCTGCGTGGCCTGCGCGTGTTAGTGGCCGAAGACAACCCGTTCAACCGCATCGTGGCCGTGGAAACGCTCCAGATGCTCATCCCAGACGTAATCGTGCGCACCGCCGAAAACGGCCGGGAGGCGCTTGATGCGGTGCAGGCAGAGCTGTTCGACGTGGTGCTCATGGACGTGGCGATGCCGATCATGGACGGCTTAGAGGCTACACGAGCCATACGCGCCCTGCCCGCGCCGTTGAACGCCGTTCCCGTCATCGCGTTCACAGCCTCCGTCACGCAAAAAGAAGTGCGGCGCTGCCTGCAAAACGGGATGAACGGCTGCGTGCCCAAGCCGTTTCGGGACGAGCAACTGCTATCGGCCTTGGTAGCCGTGCGCACGGGTATGCCCGTAACGCAAACCCTCGCTGCTGAAGAAACAACACCTGGCCAACCAGCCCAATTAGCCTTTTTGGAAAAACTGGCTGGCGGCAAACCCGAACGTGTCCGCAAATACGTCGGCCTGTACATCGAATCGGTGAGCACGGCCCTGCCCCGCATCGAGGCAGCCATGGCCGCTGACGACCGGGAAGAACTGCGCCGGGTGGTACACACGGTGAAGCCGCAGTTTCGGATGCTGAGCATGGAGGACACGGCCGTGCTGGCGCAGGAAATAGAGAATATGGCAAAAGGCGAAGAGGAACCGGATGGCCTGCCGGAAAACGTGGATCGGCTGCTTCGGGCGATGCGGGAGTCGGTATTGGAATTGAGAGGACTGGAGAAGTTTTGACGTTTCGCACCCAACAGCAACCACTCACCTGTTCTGCTACGCTTTCCTGTGGAAAAGAAGTAATTGAAACAAGTCAGATTGAATAAAATGGAGAGGCCGTCTCACAAGTTGCGCTTGTGAAACGGCCTCTTTTTTGTCTTGCTCGGCTTGCGGTCAGTTTTTGCAATTCGACACGCAAGCGATGACTTTGGCGAAGTCAGCCACGCACACCACGCAGGGCTTGACGCAGGAGCTCATCATGCACCCGATCGTTTTCCATACCCGGCCTTTTTTGCCTTTGAATTGGTTGATGCAACTGGCAATCGCATTGCCACACCCGGCACAGCTCTGCCCGGCTTTCACCATTGCCATGGCGCAGGTTAGGGCACTGCAGCTGCTGGAACGCAAAGCAAGGCCCGATTTTCCTGCCTCGAATGTCTGCGAGCCATCGTCAGCAACATTGATCAGTTGAACGGTCTTGCCGCGCGTGATCTGAATCCGAGTTTGTTCGATTGTTTTACCA
>JBEBHD010000048.1:0-24869 GCA_040080915.1 Saprospiraceae bacterium | reverse complement strand
GTCCCCGTCGATGTAAAAAGCGCCCATTTTCGAAATACCTGAAACTGAGAATATGCGTCCGAATTTCTGCATAATGGCCTCGCTTATCTGATTCATTATTAGTTTTTTGGGTAATAATTCCTCCTTACGATAGTAAACTACCCGAAAATCGGGAACATTAGGGGTGATTTGAAATTCTAACCTCACTCCGAATCCCTTGTCGGCAAATCTTCTCCATAGAGCAGATTCTGTCTCGTTGGAAAGCGTTGCCGGGTTTGCAAAAGAAGCGTAAAAGGTTTCTTGCATGATTTTCTCCCAATACGGTTTATTATTTTCGTCATGTTTTTTGTCGTAACCAAGCAACCCGTGATCTTCATAAAAAGGTCGAAAAAATTCAGCACTTTTACGTTTCAATAGGTTAAAAAGCCACAACTGCTTCGATCTAACGATGTTCGAAAAATTTTCAAAGGTGGTAAAGTGATAAAACTGTCCTGCTGGAATGTGAGGATAATAGTAGTCGAAAACTAAATTAGGTAATTTCTTGGTCTTTATACCAAATCGATGTTTTTTAGGCCAATCACTGTTTCGTAAAAAAGACCCAATGAACCATAAGTCGTCCGCAGTAATTTTAATTTCACTTTTCAAAAACTGGTTGATTATTTCTGCGGCCTCACTTCGGCTTTGACGATTCAGTCGGTCATTTTCCGACTGTTGTTTAAGCCAAAAAATTGTTTTTTCGTAGTTCATGTTTTGAAAAATGTCTGTCCGGCGATTATCCTCCCGTTTTCGCCCCGGATTTTCAGGAAGTATATTCCGGTAGCCAGGCGTTGTACCGAAATACGCTGGTCGGGCGAAATATCTTGCCGTAAGACCAAATCGCCGGCTCCTGAAAAAATTTCCACTTCTATTTTGCCCTTTGGTGACGACACATTGAATTGCAGGGTCAGAAAATCTATGACCGGATTCGGCAGAATTTGGACGGAATTACCCACTTCTGCTTCCGAGGTGGCGCTGTGATGTTGAATATAAATAGCCGCCGCGTTTTGATGCCATAAAACCTCGTTTACAGGAGCATAATAATTGACCCGGATGCTGTCTTCTCCATTGATGATTGGTTGGAGTATGACACCGATACTTTCGCCAAACGATAAATCAAGCGTATCGGCAGATACAGCCGGTATTTGCGGAACGCCATTGCGAACGACCACTGTCGCCGACAGTATTTCGGGGAAAATGACTTCCCGGCGCCCGGCGCCGAAATGGGTTAGCGTTAGGTAAACCGGCAATTGGTCGAGCGCTGTAAAGATCGCAACGTTACCATCATAATCGCCCAATGCATCGCCGTACTGACCGTTGATAACAAAATAATCCGGAGAAAATGGGGACAGGTTCCCTTGTTGCGGCGGATTCAGGCGCCATTCCTTATCAATTTCCCCCAGGAGCCAATGATAATCCTTGAAATATTGGGGGCCTCCTGTGTAGGCTCTTTTCTCTCCGCCGGCGGCCAAGACAGTACATAGGCCTGCCATGCCCATTTGCCCGTGTACCGGGTTTTGTAATCCGCAGTGATAAAAATAATCGCCTGTTGCACTCGCCCAGAACGCAAAAACGGATGTATTGCCAGGTTGAATGATCTGTGGATTTACCGGCTCACCGTTGTTGGAGGTGTCGCTTCCGAATCCGTGCAAATGAAAGGTGTGCGCCATACTGCCGGCGTTGTACACACTAATTCGAACGCTGTCGCCTTCTGCAACCACAAGCCTTGGGCCGGGGTATGCTACCGGGCTGCCACCGGGTATCTGAAACCCCCAAACGGGCAAATTTGCTCCGTCAGGCATTTTCACCGTGCCGTCTTCGGAAGCAATCAGTTGAAAGGTTTTGAGTGGTTGCGCCGGCAGGTTTGCCGATAAAATTAATGCAATCCAAATGAACCAACTTTTCATCGACATTACTTTTTAATGGTAGCGAGCATGCGTTCTTTTTGCCCCTGTGTAAACTTATTTTTGCAGTCCGAGCGGCAAATCTGCTGTTGTCGAAGTTCAACCAATTGCCGGTATTTCTCTTCACGGGTCATCTTACGATTGGATTATGCTTTCTTTGCCGAAAGTATCTCCAAGGTTCCGAAAACAGTCTGAAACCGTTCGTGCCGCATTACTTCCCTGAATCCGGCTGCTGAAATCATATTGGGTACCAACCCTTGCAAATTGGCAGTAGTAGTTTCGAACCCATCAAGCCACTGTACCAGGTAAAAAAGGAGCCGTTGCGATCGGTTGGCCGGAAGGCCCCAATCCGCGATGACCAGTCTGCCCTTGGGTTGTATTATCCGTAATATTTCGCGGAATGCAGATTGCTTTTGAGTGCCTGTCAGATGGTGCATGACCAAACTTGACACCACACAGTCGAAGGTATTGTTTTCGAAGGGTAGCCTTTCTCCTCCATAATGTACTAACTGAATAGCAGTATCGCCGATTTTAGATTTGGCGATACGCAGCACCTTTTCATCCACATCAATAGCCGTTATTTGCAATCCGGGAAGGGCCTTTTCCAACATCAGCGATAGTGTAGCCGTCCCGGTACCGAAGTCCAAAATTTTTTCATCACCACAAAGCCCGGCCCGGCTGATCATGGCTTGTTTAAAACGACGTTCAGGCATAAATAGCCCAACAACGGCATCATACATTTTCGTCAGCCAATGGAATCGTAGTGCAGGAATGTACGTTGTGCCGCTCATGTTTTTTTTTACCACATTATTTACTTCTCCAAATCGATTTCGACTTCTTTTCCGTCCACCATATTAGCAATGCGAAGGGTATTGCCTTCAAGGTGGTGAATTGTCCAGACATTCCCGGCCAATGTGAGTTTGGAGTTGCCTTCGTCGGCACTCCATGAGCCGGATGTGGGATGGGTGAATGGTGTGATATTGGTGGTAATTTCAAAAATGTTCCCGGTTTGTAAATGAAGGAATAGGGTCGTAGCAGAAGGAGATGCAACGCCATCAATTTTGATAGAAGTGGAATTCCACTCGGCGGTTAGTTGCTCGGTGAACGTCTCGTCTTTTTTGCAGGCTGTAAAGGCCAAACCCACCAGGAGCAGTGCGAAGAATACAGGCATGAAATGTTTCATTGTTGTTCAATTTTATGTTTAAAAAGTGAATGAATTCGCGTGTTACTGAATTTCATAATTGAGCATCATCCCCGCGTCCTCATGTTCGAGATTGTGGCAGTGGAAGACGAATTTGCCTTTGAGGTCGGGAAAACGGACGATGATGCGCACCTTTTCACCGGGAAATGCCAATACCGTATCCTTCCATCCTTTTTCCCAGGGTTGTACGACAGCCCGCCCCCCGCTGCGATCGAGAACCTGAAATTGTCCGGCGTGAAGGTGCATCGGATGCGTTTCTGCACCGTTGGTATTGTCGAATTCCCAGATTTCGACCGTTCCGGCTTTCACTACCTCGTCGCGCCGGTTGGGATCGAATGTTTTACCATCGAGTGGGTGCATGACCATGCCCGACATACCGCCGTGTTCCATCGTATGCCCGATATTGAACTTACGGGTAGCTACAGCCTGCGAAGCAGACAACAGCTCTACGGGCATCAGAGAGACAGGCGGTGTGAAATTGTCCGATTCTTGACGGGTAATCTTGAATTTCAAGATTTTAAAAGATTGTGTGCCTTGTGAAGGCGTGCCGGCAAAGGCATTGCTTTGCAGGTATAAATCGGTACCGACTGCCAGGCCATTGAAATTGACCAACACATCGGCTCGTTCACCGGGTGCAAGCAGGATAGCCGATAATTCCAGAGGAGCGTTGAGCAGACCTCCATCCGTGCCGATCAACTGAAATTTGGCGCCGGTCGAAAGTGCAAAATTGTAAATACGGGCATTCGAACCGTTGAGGAGTCGAAGCCGATACGTTCTGGTAGCAACTTCCAATACCGGCCCTACCGTACCATTCACCAACACCGATTCGCCGAACATACCGATGCTAAGATCATCTATGTCGGGATTGTAGTTCAGTCCACCTTCGAGTCGCTTGTCTTGAACCACCAGCGGCACGTCGTACTCCCCGGTCGGCAGGCCCAAGGCTTCTTCCTCCGTGGAGGAAACAAGAAAAAAACCAGCCAATCCACGATACGCCTGGCTGGCTGTCGCCATGTCGGGATGCGGATGATACCAATAAGTTCCGGGGCGATTTTTTACCGGAAAACCGTACTGAAAAGTGCCGCCGGGAATGGTCACATCGGTCGGATAACCGTCTTGAGAAGCCGGTACTTCCAAGCCGTGCCAGTGGACATTGGTTGGTTCAGCCAAATTGTTGGTGAAAGCCAAATTGAACTGCTCGCCCTGGTTGATGCGAATTGTCGGCCCAAGAATAGGCGCGTTACCATAGCCGAGTGCATTGACGGTGACGCCGCTTCCGAGTGAAGCCGTCCCGGGCTGGGCACTGAAATCGGCGTTGGTGCCGTTCAAAATGGCAGGGATTGCCAGCGGGTTGGAAAACCCGCGCTCCACCACTTTCCGGGCTGTTGCTGCATCACTGTTGTTCATTTTTTGGCAGCGCGCGCAAGAAAGCACAAGCAAAGCCGCCATCACCGCCAGTCCGGGTAATTTGATTCGTAGTTTCATTGTGTGAAAAAATTGCCGTTAAAAATGAATTCGCAAAACAGCGACAACTAAAAAATCAAGTGCAGCACAGCGCGGCGAAAAGTTGCACGAGCCTGAAAAAAATTTAGAGAAAATAAAATCCCCATGCTGCGCGCGCAACACAGGGGGTAGTCGAGCATTTTGGGCAGCACTTGCCATTGCTTCGTGAAAAAATTGTCCTGCTACACCTTGTTGGAACCGGGGCCGTAGACTTTCTGGTCGGTGACCGTACCGGTGAGCGTTTGGGCAGAGATGGCGTGGGTGGTCAAGAGGGCGAGGAGCGGGAGGTAGCGTATGGTAGTGAATTTAAAATACTGGAAGGACGATGGTGTTTGAAGTTTAATTTTTTTACGTCGAAAATGCTTCTGAACCTACCGCACCACAATTTCGCGTGACAGCTCCCCTTGTGCTGTTTTTATTTTCAAAAAATAAATACCCGTCGGGAAATTGCCCGTCGGCACGAGGGTTTCGCGCCCGGCGGCTTTTTTTTCAAATATTTTTTCCCCAAAAACATCGAACAGGGAAATCTCTTGCAACTCTTCGGCTTCGCTTTTGACCCAAAAGCCGCCCGCTTGAACGGAGGGGTTGGGAAATACCAAAATGCCCAATGCGGCTGTCGGTTCATCGGTCGAGCTGATCAGGGTCAGCCGCCCTTGCCGGTACAGCACTTGTTCGGCAGAGGCATCCACATAAATCAGGTGGAAAACCCTGTCGCGGAATGCCAATGAGGGCAATTGAAGTGTATGGTCCGGCGCAGCGAAGCGAGTGCTTTGGTCAGTCAGGTTTGCTGTGCCTTTTGTGGAAAAATGGAACACGAGTTCTTTCGCCTTTTCCAAAAAAACAACCCCAACCGTGTCGCCAATAGCGGCCACGTCTGCTTGGCTTTGAGCGGCTTGAGGCCCCAAGGGCGTGGGGAAGCCGAACTGTTGCCCGGCCTGCATCGTGCCGGCATGGAGCGTGCTGAGATAGACACGACCTGTGCCGCTCGCTGCGCTCATCCATACCGTAATGAGGCTGTCGCCCGAACGCGCCATATGCGGCCCAGCGATGGGGCAAAAATTGAGTTCCCAGTCCGTATTGTCCACATCGGTGGCCGTGTCGAACGTGGCCGCCAAATCGGTGGAGCGGCTCACCCAGATGTCGCGGAGGTTTTGGTTGTTGTTGCGGAACAGCAGCCAAACAGAATCGCCCGAAGCCAACAGGTCGGAAGTACAGCACTCGCAGACAGCTCCACCGGGTGCGGGTGCGTTGGCCGTAGCGGGTTCATTGAAGGAGAGGCCGTCGTCTGTGGAGCTACGTACGTGGTATGTCACTCCGTTTTTGTGGTGGATGTAACTGACCACCGGGTTGCCCGTGCCGTCCACCACTACCGACGAGAAGGTGGCATAGCCGCCCGAAATAGGGCCTTGCACCGTGGTGGGCGGGCCAAACGTGAGGCCGCCGTCGTAAGACCTCACCAACATGATGCCCTGCTGTAATTGCTCAAAAACGACGAATACTTGGCTGTCGGACACCGCCACGTCGTAGCCGCCAAAACCGAACAAACTTGGCTCAGCGGGGCTTTGAATCATACCTACTGGTGTGCTGAATGCGCCACCTTCAAAGCGGGAGCACCAGATTTGGGAGGGGTTGCCGCTCGTTCCCCATGTTACCAATGGCGTTCCGTCGGGTAGCAGGGCGATGCGGGGCGCGGTGACGGGCAGTGACGAGGAAACAACCACGATTGAGTCCGCCCACTGCACAGTGGTTTGCGCCGGGAGAGAAAGGTACGAAAGGGCGAAAACGAGGTATAACAGGATGTTCGGCAATGTGGCGCATGACTTCATTTTCTAATCAGTTTATGAAACATCGGTGAAGTAACTACAAACAACGAAAAACCCGAACAAATGGTCAGCAAACCCAGCACCGAAAAAGCCCACAAAAGCCAGTTGCCAATATGGTCACGGCTTTCGTAATCCATGACATGCAGCATCCAAAGCCAATCGAAAATGCGCCATTTTTCATTTCGAAATTTTTCCACCGTGCCCAATTCAGCAGCGACGTACACGATGGTTTTGGAAGGGTGTTCAAAGGTGACGGCCCAGGCGGGCAAAGCATTCTGGCGGTACTCGTGGCCGGGAGGCGTTTCATCGAGAAAGACTGCCGACTTCAAGGTCGGCGTGCCGTTGAATTGCCGGGCCGCGACTTCCACCGCTTCTTCTTTTGACAAGGCCCGGCGCAGGGCACCGGTTTTGGCATCGGCCAGTCGCACTTTTCGCGGATGCCGGTGCCGGGCATTTTTTTCAATAAAAACTACCTGCCAGCACACCGCGTCCAGCACCGGCACCAAGCGCAGGCCGAGGATGCTGTCGGGGCTTTCACCCTTTGCCCGCAGGTTCTGCATGACCACCGAGGGCGATACCCAGCCCGCCGTATCCGGCACAAGCAGCGGGGCCGGTCGGCGCTGGTAGTCGCCGTGTATCTCGTCCATGTCCGACCAACTGAAATAAAGCCCGCCGACCGTCCAGAGCAAGAATTGAATCCCGATGGTCACGCCCATGTAGCGGTGCAAGCGACGGAGGTAGTATTGACGGGTATGGTGCATGAAAAGAACAGGTTTATAGTTTCACAAAATTCGCCTGCCCAATGACCGCTCCATCCTCATCACGCAAAAACAGCCGATAACCGCCCGCTTCCAAGCCTGCTACCGTCAATTTATTTTCCGTAAGGTCCGTAATGCACACCAACTGCCCGGCTGCCGACCAGATTTCGGCTTGGTGAACCGTTTGCCCGCTGTTGGCGCCTTCGAGGGCGAAGTACACCGCTTCGGAAGCCGGATTCGGCCACAGTCGAAGGCTACTTGCCGAGGCTGGGTCTTTCACCCCTGAAACGGTAGAATCCGGCACAAGGTGTACCGTCAAGGTGTAGGTATCGTCTCCGCTCAAGGCGTGATTATGATTGGCGACCAACCCTGCCAAGTACAGCGTAATGTTGCCCACGTTGGTTGCGGGCGCTTTCCAATGAAATGTCCAGGAAAGACTGTCGGGCGGAACGGCATCGGCGCCGCAGGGCGTGTGCGATACGTATTTGCGCGGGCCGTCGTTGAACGTCCGGGTGCGCACCATGTCGTCAATCGTAAACGTGCCGATGGTCGTGTTGCCCGCATCTTTTAGTGCCAGCCCGACGAACCCGAACTTGTCGCGCCCCGCCTGTTTCATCACGACCGTCGCGTCAAACGTCTCGCCGGGCGAATACAGCAAGGTGGTGTCGCCGAGCGTGAGCGTCAGGCTGCCCGGGCCGGTATTGGCCGTGCCGCCGTGGCAACCCGTGCAACTGGTTTCGCCCGGCGCGCCGGCGTGCCCGCCTACCACGGGTGAGTCGCAAGGGCCAGGTGGGGAAGGGGAAACGTTCGCCAATGCGAGAAAGGCAGCGGCGAGCATTGGAACGAGTACTGGTTTGATTGTCATGGCTTTTTCGCTATTTTATGCATGATATGATGGTTGTCGCCGAATTTGCACAGCGCGTCGCAATGCGTCCGCAGGTCGGAAAACAGAATTCAAGACTTAACCTTTACAGCCATCCGAATTTTCAAAGCTTCCCAAGCCATTGAAATACCGCCGTCGGCAGCATCGCCCATCGGAGGCTCCACAAAATATTGCAATCGTTCCGTGTGCGGAACAGGTTCAGGTTTGACCTCCGTGCGCACCACGTCGTCTTTCGGATCGTACTCATCCGCAAGGTGTTGTTCCCAGTTCTTGTTCAAAATCAGCGTCCAGGTTTCCTTTCCGGGAATGGTAAAAAAGGCATACTTGCCCGCCGGAATCACCGTGCCGGCCACTTCCACGGCGCGGTCGAACTCGATGGAGGTGGCATTGTTCGCGCCCGTGACCCACACTTTTTCAAACGGCACCAATTCGCCCCAAATCGCCCGCCCGCGCACTTTGGGGGAGGAATATTGAATGGTCGCGGTGACCGCCTCGATTTTTCCGACGGTCATCGCTTTGATGCTTTTGGGCATGGTGTCGTTTTCGATCGCATTCGGATTGTCATAAACCACTGCCTGGGCAGCGACAACCGGCTTCTTTTTCAAAAATCCCCCCTTCGGCCCCACCCCGTGTTTATGCACCAACTCAGCCCCGTGATGCCCCGAAACCGCGACTGCCGTCGCTGCGCCAAGTAATGCCAATGCGGTCAATGCAGCCAAAAAGAATCGCTGCCGAAAATAAAGTTCGACGCCTTTCAGCACAGCTCCAGCGCCGCCCAGATACACCGACCAACGCGCATAGAATTGGTGTTCGTCAAAAATTGCCAGCACCGCCGCGCTCACCGCTTCCCGCTCGATTTGCGGGTGTCGCCAGGCGGCGGCAAAATAGGCTAAGGTGTAGCCCAGCACCGCCAAAACCAGAATTGTGTAGTGGAACCCCTTGTTTTTTACAAAAAAGCCCGCCAACTGCATCACTGCTGCCAGCAACAGCAACACAATCGGGAAGTGGACAATCATGGGGTGATAGTTTGGAAAATCTTCCATATCCGTTATTTTTCTTTCATTAACCGAAAACCCGCAATACGCCCTGCGGATTCTATTTTTACGAAAAGCAATCCATTGGGAAGCCCAGCCAAGTCGAGCGTACTGGCAGCATCAGCGCCGTAATCGCGCAGCAACCGGCCCACGCTATCAAATATGCGAATGTGCATCGGCTCGTTCCAGCCTCCGTTTGCCCGCACCTGCACACGGTCAAAAGCCGGATTTGGGAACAACCGCAGCGGCAATCCGTATTGGCCCGGCTCGTCGGTGGCCGTCACCAAGCCGCCGTTGATTTGGATATCATCGAGATACAGCCGGTTGCCGCCGTCCGTTACGTTCACGAAACGGATTTTGACATACTGCTCGGTTTTGTATTGGAAAAGGTTGACCGTCACTTTTTTCCATTGCGCGGTGGTGGGTATGAACGGTGTAGTCTGTGTCGGGCCGGTCACGAGTGCGTTGCCCGACAGGGTCAGTATGTTGGTGTAATTCACCCCGCAGTCTTTGGAAATCTGCACAATGAGTTCGTCCGAATAATTCGGGTCGGAGCGCGCGTAAGCCCACCAAAAAGTCAGCAACAGCGCCGAATCGGGGTTGGAAGTGCTCAGGTCGAGGAAAGGCAACACGGTTTCGTCGCGGGTGCCGTAGTTGGTGTTCACCAAATTGTCAATGCGGGCAGAGTAGGGTGCCGAATGGGCAGCCGCCGAGTCCAACTCCCAGGTGATGCCGAGGTCGGGATTGTAGATTTCCGCGCCTGTCGGCGGGAAAATCCCGTCGTCGAAGTTGGCTGAAAAAGGCAACAACTGGCCGATGCCCGGCTCGGTGACGTTGATGTAATTTTCCAAAAAGAGCGTATCGCTACCGTTGCTGTTGGCGGCAATGAGCGTGACGGAAAACGTGCCCAGGCTGTCGTAAGTCACGGTAGGATTTTGAAAAACGGAACTTGCGGGCGTGCCGCCGGGGAAAAACCACTGCCAGGAAGTCGCCGCGTTCAGCGAGCGGTCTATGAAATAAACCTTCCCGCCGAGGCACACCTGCGGGGTTAGCGTGACGAAATCCGCCGAAACAGGACAGACTGGCGGCGCCACGTATGCGCTATCGCAGCCGGTGGCAACCAGATTGTCGGGCGACCAAATGAGTGTCCGAACCGTATCGAGCGTGGCCGTGATGCGGTCTTTTTGCCCCTGGGTGAACATATTTTTGCATTCGTCGGGCGTATAGTCCATGTAGTTGCGCACCTGGTCGGGCAGGTTGGGGTTGTCGTTTCCGCAGGAATTGGCGTTCAGGTTGCAGGCGAAATTAGGGTTGGCTACCGGCGGCGTATCGCACACGTAGTCGCCGTCGGTGCAGGTATCCTGTCCACAGCCGCCGTTGAACGTGTGGTACAACCCGAACCAGTGCCCTACCTCGTGCGTCGTCGTCCGTCCGCCGGAGGCTGCGGCCGTTCCGTTGTCGCCAAACAGGTTGTGCCGCACTACAAGGCCGTCTTCATCGGGCGGTGAATGCGGAAAAGAAGAATAACCGCCCACGTTGCCGCTAATGCTTTTGACCACATACATATTCAGGTAGCGGGTGTTGTCCCAAAACGAGAGGTTTTTCAAGGTGGCCCTATCTACCGGCTGATGGTTGGTCAGGGCCGTTTTAAGCTGCACGATACCGTCGGTGCAGCGACCCTGCGGGTCTGTTTTTGCCAAACAAAACCGCACTCGTGTGTCCACGCCCGCGCCGTCGCCGGGGCTGCCGGGCAATTTGCCATAGTCTTCATTCAGGATTTCAATTTGCCGCTCAATTTGTGCCTTGCTGATGTTTTCAGAGCCGCCATTGTGGATGACGTGTACCACCACCGGGACGATTCGGATGTCGTCGTTATTTTCTGTTACGCCGTTTAGGTTCTGTTTGCTGACTGCCGCGCCGATGCGTGACTCTGCCGCTTGCAGCGTTTTCGCGGGATGCAGCACATCGAATAGGCAGGGCGGCTCGCCGACCGGTATTTGGGCCGACAAGCCGCCTTGCATACTCACGAGGAGCAGGAGCAGGGCGTATTTTTGAAAACAAGAGTAGTCTGACTTAGATCGTTTCATGTCAAATTTGTTGCTGTTCTTTTTAAAAACGCATCCCTCTTACACGCACTTTTCGCTATCGGGACGACAACAGCACCCGCTCTGTACGGCTGCCTTTGTCACTGGCAATTTGTACGAAATAGTACCCTTCCGATTGTCCAGACAGGTCAACGCGTACCGACGAGTGGCCGGTGACGGATTCATCCACAACCAATTGACCCAAGGCGTTCAGGACGCGCAACCGGTAATCGGTTACAACATTGCCCGCTCCGAATCGGACCTCGAAAGCCTCGTCGGTCGGGTTGGGCGACACCGAAAATACCGGTCCGTTGCCCGGCTCGTTGGCCGCTACCGTGAACGGGGTGTAGTCCAATTGATAGACCCTGTTTTGCGTGGTGTTCACGTACCAGATTTTCCCGTCAGGCCCGATTTCAATGCCCATGATGCCGCCGGGACCGGTATCGAATCGACCCAGTTCCACGCCTTCGTCGCCGCTGCGGTCGTAAAAGATGATTTCGCCGGTTCCGTAATCCGACACCAGCAGATAGTCGCCGATGACCGCTATGCCACTCGGTTTGTCGAGGCTGTCGATGTATACCGACCAGTCAGCGCCGGTCACGGCCTTATATTCATGCAAAGGCTCGGCGTATGGTGTCAGGTTACTGGTTGGCGTACCGGAATGGATGTCCAAGCGAAGCACTCGCTTGTTACCGTTGTCTACGATGTAGAGCCATCCGCTTTCGCGGTCGAGTGCCAGGTGGTTGGAGATATTGTCGTCTATGCGATTCACCGCAATTTCGGTGTACCGATGGACAATGCCGTCGGAATGGTCGTCATTGCCGGGGCCGTGGTCTTCGCCAAAATCATAGCGTACAATGTTTTTGTTGTAGCCGTCATACACCCAAAACACGTTATCTTCCTCCCATTCGATGCCCATGCAGTACGGGCTTTGATGCAGCATGTCGAGGTGGCTGCCGTTTCCACCGGAAGGCTCGGCATATACCGACCAATCACTGTTCCAGAGTGCCGGACCGGTGAAATGCGAGGCGCCGCCTTGGTGATTGGCGTCAAGCACGCCGGGAGAAGTGGCAAAATTGCCATTGTAACTGAAAGCGATGCCCGTCGGTAGCGACATGAAATGCCAGGAGTTTTGGTCTTTTTTCAGTCGGGCATCCTGAGTAGGTAATCCTGCATCGAAATACGTCACCGTGCTGCCACCGCTACTTTCCGTTTTCTTGTTCACTACCCACAGGATTGGCGCAGGTGTAGGCGCAAAAGCCAGGTCGCGGGGTTGATCCAGACCGTCGGCAGCCACGCCGATTGTTTTGACAAGTACGGAATCCTTTAGGTATTGGTCAATCAGCACAGGCTTTGGCGCTCTGAAATAAACCGCTTTGCCAAGCGTGTCGTTGGCCGTGTTCAGATCGGCATTGCCGTTGATTTTGCTCAACCAAACTTGAAGGGAGTATAATCCGGTATCTGTCGGCATCCACAAATTGGAAAAATTGAAATGAGCCGATGTGAACGGCTCGACGTTCAGGCCGATAAGCGTCTCGGTCAATAACGCGCCACCGTTCACCGAATAACTCAGGTCAATAGAGTCAATCGCCGAAGCGCCCATATTGAAAATCAGGCCATGTACTGCGGTCGGTTTCAGGTCGTTGAAGCCGTAAGTGCCGATTCTCGCTAAAGATGCGTTGTAAGCGAGTGGCAGCGTAACGGTGAAATTGTACTGACCTCCGTTGCCCACGCTTTTAAACTGATAGACCGGGTAGGCGCCTATCATAATCGTGAATGTTGCGCCGCCGTCGCCATAATCGTCCACATGGTAAAGCGTGTATGCAGAATCGGTTTTCAGGCACCAGGGGCCGGCGTTGACGGTTGCGTTGTCATTGTAACCGAAAGCGGTGGTGGCGTCCTGCTGGCCGCCGCCGTTGCAGCCTACCTGATTAACATTGCCGCCGGTGGCGATGGGTGTTTGGTTACAGGGATTACCGGCAGGTACCAGCGACCAAAAGGTTTCGTAACCGTAAGTATCGGTTTCGATGATGAGGCGGACTTCTGTTTCATCGGATTGGCATTGGGCCGACAGGGATTGACCGGCAATTATCAACAGGCAACTCAGGCAGATTAGACGTAGTACTTTCAACATAAGGGTAGTTTTAGAATAGTTAGTTGCGGAACATCCCGCGATTTTTAGATCAGAAAGGAGACTTATACGCCGCGTTGTTTAAAAACGTCTCGTCCGTCAGCGTCTTCAAAAACGCTACCAGATCGGCTTTATCCTGTGCGGGCAATTGCAAGCCGCCAGGTTGCACGTTGTATTGCAGCAACTCATCCATCGTTACCGACTGTTTCACGCCCGTATCGTAGTGGTCGATCACTTCTTCCAGGGTAGTAAAACGCCCATTGTGCATGTACGGTGCGGTGAGCGCGATATTGCGGAGGCTCGGCACCTTGAACCGGGCTTTGTCCATCGGATTGCCCGTTACTTTTTGGCGACCTTCGTCGGTTTGTTCCGCGTCGGCATCGAGGCCGTTATTCATATATTCATCGTTGGTAAAATTGAACCCACCATGACAGTGGAAACATTCTGCGCCGCTCTCTGAGCCGAAGGGATCGAATTCTGTGAAAAATAGAACCCGGCCTCGCTCCTCGCTATCGGTCAGAGTAGCCGTGCCGTTTTTCCATTTGTCGTATTTTGAGTTGTTCGATACCATCGTGAGCATGAATTGCTCCAGGGCCAAGGCCATACGTTCTGAAGTAACCGCCGCATCGCCGAATGCCCGGATAAACTGATCGGTGTACCGTTTATCGGTGGAAAGTTTGGTCACAGCGTTGGGTAAGGTTTCATTCATTTCCAGCGGATCCTGTATCGGTTTCAATGCCTGGTCGCGCACGAGTGGAGCGCGTCCGTCCCAAAACAAGCCATTGAGGTGCCAAGCCAGGTTCATCACCGGCATGGCTTGGCGTTTTCCCGGCAGACCTTCCACGCCGATGCTGAATTGGCGCATGTCCGAAAAACCGTCTTTTTGCTGGTGGCAATCAGCGCAAGACTGCGAGCCGTCCTTGGAAAGCATTTTTTCGTAAAAAAGCATCCGGCCCAGCTGTACGCCGGCTACTGTCAGTTTGTTGTCGGCAGGCAAATCGGGGGTAGGGAAATAACCCACGTCAAGATTATAAGGCGTGGGATCGTATGTAGCGGGCGGTTCAACGGGGTCTTTCGAGTCGCAGGCTAAAAATGTGATTGCGGGGAACAGGAGTATAAGCAATTTTTTCATGTTCAGTAAAATCAATGTTGACGAAATTTTGGATTGTTGACAAAGGCTTCATCGGTCAGGCTGCGCAGGAATGCCACCAAATCGGCTTTTTCGCCGGCACTTAAGCCCAAAGGCCGCACCAACGAACTTTTGTTCGGATGCAGCTGTCCGCCGGAATTGTAATGCTCGACCACGGCTTCCAGGGTTTGCAAACTGCCGTCGTGCATATACGGCGCAGTAAGCGCTACATTTCGTAAAGTAGCCACTTTGAAGCGCGCGCGGTCGCTTTCCAATTCGGTCAGGCGGAACCGGCCGGGGTCCGGGTAATCAGCGTAAAGGCCGTTGTTTTCAAAAGCATAATTGGTAAAGTTGAACCCGGAATGGCACTGCGAGCAGTTGGTTTTTTCGGAAAAAAACAAATCCATGCCGCGTTTTTCCGCCGCCGTCAACGCCGAAGTTTTTCCCTGAAAAAAATACTGGTCGTAACGGCTTTGTCCGCTCACGAAGGTTCTTTCGAAACAGGCAATGGAACGGGTAATTACGAAAGCATCCGGTTCGCGGTCGTAGGCCTCGCGGCTCATTCGGACATAAGCCGTGTCGCGTTTCAATCGCTCGGCAATCAGCAGGATGTTAAAATCGAATTCGTTGTGCTCCTGGATCGGCACCAGGGTTTGCATTTCCAGCGTCGGTACGCCGCCTTCGCGGGTGAAATACGGGTGGTAGACGATGTTGGCCAGCGTAGGGGAATTGCGCACACCGGGCCGGCCGGCCACACCAGGACTGAACGCCATCGTATCGCTGAAAGCGTTCGAAGCGAGGTGACACGATGCGCAGGACACCGTGCTGTCGTTCGATAGGACCGGGTCGTAAAACAAACGTTTGCCCAAAGCCCAGCGGGCAGAGGTCAATTCGTTCCCGGATGGAAATACGGGGGCCGGAAAGCCTGGTGGTACCGCCAACAATGGCTCGGGCTGCGTGACCGGTTCCGGTACGTCTTTCTGGCAAGCAATGAAGGCCAATGCCAGCAATATCGCTACGATGTACAGTTTTTTCATTGCAAAAGAGGGGTGTGCAATCGGAAACTACAGGCAACCGCCGCACACCCCCTGCTTATAAAAAAATACTTTTACCGGGTAATCACTAATTTTTCTACTGCTACCGGGCGTTCCTGTTGCCACAAATGCACGAAGTACGTGCCGGCATTTAATTCGTCGGTCAGCGGATACGATTGGCTATCGGCTGAAATAGGCTGGTTTATTACCACCCGTCCGATCAAATCGGTCAGCGTAACACGGTAGGAATAACCCGCCGGAAGGGTCATCCTGACCATTGCTTCACCCGGAGCGGCCGGGTTGGGCGATACCGCGAAAGCGCCTTCAAACGTAGGGTCTATCGTCATGGTTACCATTTCAGCGGTGAAAACTACATTTTGCATGTTGTTCATCAAAGACACGGCCTTCCCCGTGGAACCGTGTACGATCAATCCGGCCGACACGTTGATCGAATTCAAAACCTGGGCGTAATCTGCAATAAGGTGAATGGTTTTATCTCCGTTGGCGTGATTTTCTGCGATAGTGGCGAGCGTCACGGTCTTGTAATTCGCGTCACCCAAGGCGTGGATTTCATAGTCGTTGGCGAAGTTTGTACCCGCTTTGCCTTCGATGGCCACGAACCGGTAACCCGCCGACCAGCCCCATTGCATAGCCGGATTTTGTGGCGCCAGCGGATGGTTAGCCGGATAACTCGCCGGGTCCAGGTGATTATGCGCCTGGTCAACACCCACTGAAAAAGTGATACTTTCTACGTTGACAATACCTGGATAAGAGCCGATCTCGTACATACTGTCCACCGCCGGGCGAACAAGCAGGTACAAATCCGTCACCGGTGTTACCTGGCCGCCGTCGTGGGTGATTTTTATTTCCGAAATGTAATATTCCAGTCGCGTGATTTTGTACTCGTAAGACCCGGCTGAAACGGGGGTGTTGAGTGCGAATGGCGCAGCGCCGAGGCGTGGCGAAAGGTGCAATTCGATGTTGTTTTGAGCCTGAACCGCTAAAACCGACAGGAAGGACAGGACAGAGAGGAGCAGTTTTTTCATAAAACTTGGATGTTGTTTAATTTGAGTGAGGAAAGCAGGTTAGTTTGTTTTTACAACTTTGAAAACCGCCGTACCACGGGCAGTAAAAATTTGGATGGAATTCATGCCCGATGCCAGCCGGTCAACGGCTATCCGCGTCGCGTTCCGTTCAGTCAGCAACAAGCATCCGTCCTGGTCGTACACCTCTATCTGGATCGGTTCCCAGCCGTTATCGGCGCTGATTTCCACTTTTTCTAAACCCGGTGCGAGCAAGGTGGGCGAAACGCGCAGGTGCTCCTGTGCGGCGTTTTCAATGGTACCCGAGGAGGCAGAATTGACGATAAACTGTCCCATCATGCCGGTATCTTCATGGCTCAGGATGTGGCAGTGGTACATATAGGGTATGTGGGGATCGCTGAAATCCTCGTACCGCAGAATAAGTTTCACCGATCCGTTCATGGGCGGAACGACCACGACATCTTTCCTTCCCCGCAAGTTGGCGGGCGGCGTGGCACCGTTCACCGACAGGACATAAAAGTGCATTCCGTGGATGTGAAACGGGTGCGCCATCATGGTCTGGTTTGTGATGGTCCAGATTTCCGTTTTACCTACCTGCGTGTTGAAGTTGACCGTTTCCATATCGAACTTCAAGCCGTTGATAAAGAAATTGGTCATGCTCATCATCGGTTGAGCGGAAAGGCCGAACGAGCGGGACGAGGCGCCCGCCTGCGGCCATGCGGTATTCGTCGTTAGGGTCGCTGGAATAGCCGTCACGGCATTGGAAGTGGGTGCGCCGACCTGTATGGTCAGTAAATCGAAATCCGTGTTGTCCTTCGGACCCGTCATGCCGCCCATCATCATCGGGCCACCAGGGTAACCCTGTGGTAACTGGGTACCGAACTGCTGGAATTTGAGATTGCTGCCTTGCAATTCGCTCAGGTCTACGAGGATTTCGGCGCGTTCGCCTGAACCGAGGATAAGTCGGGTCATTGATACCGGCGCATCGAGCAGGCCCGCGTCGGAGGCAATTTGTTTAAACGTAAGGTTGTCGGCAAAGCCGAAATCGAAAAACCGGTGACTCGATCCATTCAACAAGCGCAGACGCACGACTTGGGCAGGCAAATGGAGCGTGCCGTTTATCGTGCCGTTAACCAATACCTCGTTGTCCACCTCGTCCATCTCCACGATTTGCTTCGCCGAGTCGAAAGTTTTCCATTGAAAAACAAGGGGTATGTCGTCCACCCCGTAGGTACGGGGCAAGTTCATGGCGGTTTCTTCCGGATCGCGGACGATGATGAGTCCCGCCGCGCCTTTTACGACCTGGTTAAGCGTTTTACCGTGCAGGTGCGGATGGTACCAGTAGGTCGCCGCCTTATCCATTACGGTAAACGATGGCGACCAGGTTTCTCCATCCATTACCGGGTTATGCGGGCTGCCGTCGTTTGCCGGCGCTACATGCAGGCCGTGCCAGTGGGTGGTAGTGGTGTCGCTCAGTTGGTTGTGCAGGTTAAGCGTCACTTGCTGCCCCTGGTTCAGAATAATTGTGGGGCCGAGGAAATTGCCGTTGTAGCCGATGGTTTTGGTGGCCACGCCTGGGTAAAACTCCCGCGTTCCGTTTTGCAGGGTCAGGTTGATCACATCGCCGGCGAGGGTATCGGGAATCAAAATAGTCGTTTGTGCAAGGCTTTGTCCAGCAAGGAACAAAGGGATTGCGATTGGTATTTTATTTAAAAAATTGAATTTCATTGTTTTAGAAAATTAAAGTTTAAAACTCAATCCTGCGTTCAACGAAACGCCGGCTTGTCCCTTTCCTCCAAAAAACGTTGGTGCCACGGATAGCCCCCAGCCCGGCGAAAGGCGGTATTCCAACCCCGCTCCGAACAACCAGGATACGGAATATTTGCTGCGTTCCGCAACCGTCAATACAGGCATTCGTCCGCTTGCAAAACACAGGTCGATACAGGTTTCGGTAAAGTGATCCACACGGGCCGATGCGCTACCGGGCAGGTTGATCTGTACGCCGCCTTGCACAAATCCCTGCCAAAGCCCCTTGCTGAAGGTTCGTTTTACGGCCAAGGGTAGTACCCAATCCGAACTACGCCGTGTGGTGCGCATATCGAGGGTGAAGGGTTCGTCGTCTGGCATCGTGTTCGCCGTGTCCACCTGGGCGATATGCACGGTCAGGTTGGACGTGCCGCTGCCCGAGTACAGGTGGTATTGAAACTCATATTCTTTCGGGGCATAATCGTTGGGATTGAGGCATACTCCGTCCATAAGCCGGAGCGTGGCAGTATGAGAAGCAATCTGCGTGGTCTGGCGCCGGAACAACCCCGCGTTCACCTTCCAGTGCTGAGATAGCTCGTATTCAACGTTCACGCCCTGTTGCCAGCCGGTAGCCGCGCCCTGCCGGTGTTCTGCAAAGCCAATGTGCCCACCGTGATGTGGATCGGACGGTGCTGATGTTTGCCAAAGCCAGACCGGTCCAGTGGCGGCGGCGATTTGCCAGCGCTGTTCGCCTATTGTTTTAGTATGAAGATGGAAGGGCTGAATTTTAGGTAAATCGTAATTCAAAACCGGCAATGGGAAAAACAATGATTTCAATGGCATCAGTGTCACGTCGGATGCGGTGACAGGTAAGTCTTGGACTGTTTCGGTATCTTCAAAAGGTGGTCGTTCCGGTAAAATGCCTGACCGCAGCGTATTTGCCTCGGGAGCGTCTTGGCTCAGAGTAATTGCATCGAGATCGGCAAGGAATTTAATTACTGCTTTAGGGTTGGCCACTCCAGGGCCTAGCTTTGCATGAGGTATAGGTGCCGAGGAGGTAGATGTTTCTTTACCTTTTTGCTTCGGCGTAGTTCTGATTGCAATGTCTTGTTTAACTGCCGGTACCAATTCAATACTACGGGGTTTAGGCGTTGATAAGCCGCTCTGTCCAGCAAAGCGATAGCCGATCCCCACCAAAACCAACGCTGCCCCGACACCGGACACCCACCACCACAGTACCGGGCGTCGTCGGTAGCGCTTCGGAAGCCGCGCTTCGATGCCGGCCCAGAGCCGGTCGGGCGCTTCCGGGGCGAAATGCTCCAATTGGGCTTGCAATTGCCGCTCCAAATCGTCGTGTTCCGGGTGTAAGGGTGTATTCATAAAAATATCAATGTTTTGTCTATAAGCCGTTTCAAAAAAGCCTTGGCACGGCTGAGTTGGGATTTCGAGGTTCCTACAGTAATATTCAGTTCCCGGGCGATTTCTTCGTGGCTGCGTTCTTCCAACACGTAGAGGTTCAGCACGGCACGAAAGCCAGGAGGCAATTGTTGAAGCAATCCGACCAATCGCCCCGGTTCGTCTCCTTCGCCGGCGCCGGTTTCTCCTTCTTCAAAAAGCAGGCGTTCCAGCCTTTCGTTGTCCAATCCGGTTGTTTTCAGGCGTTGTTGTTTAAGGTGTTGGATAGCGGTGCGCACCACGACCCGCCTTATCCAGCCTTCCAGGCTGCCTTCGCCCCTGTATTTTCTGATGTGTCTGAATACCTGGATAAAAGCCTCCTGCAACCAATCCTCCGCTTCCTGGGGCGATGCGGCAAGCCGCAGACAAACGCCGTACATCCGGTTTTTGTACCGTTCCCACAACGCGCGTTGGGCTTGAGGTTCGCCGGCATGGCAAGCGGCGGCCAATTCCAAATCGTCAGGATCGGGCGGTGTCTGAGCGTCTTGCTTGTTTGCGTAATCTGGCATAGTAGTTTAGTACCGTCGGGAGAAAGGTTGCATGAGCGTTGGAAAAATTTAGCCGACAAAGCAGAATGCTTCGCGGCGGCAACCGAACGGCATAGCGTGTCGCTAAAATGGAGTGGCGGTAAGGACTGTAAAACACGACCACTTCGGTCAACACGATGCGTCAACCGTTTTGACAAGGCATACCATTGGCTGTCCAGAATTAGGACAAAATGTTTGGCGGGAGCCAAATATCCAACGAAACGTTGGGAAGGGAAGGGGACTGATAGGGGAGGTACGCCCTCGAAAACGAGATGAAAACGGGCAGGAAAAGTTCGACTTCTGGAAATAATCCCACACTTGAAACCGCCATAGGGCAGGAGCAATGGCCACCGCACGTACCGCCGCAGCGACCGCCGCAACCATCTTCGTCGCCGTGATGGTCTTGGTTTTTGCCTGTCGAAGATCGGTTTTTGCTGCAACAGGAGGCTTCGTCACCGGCACTGGCACAGCAGGAGGCTTCACTCGCAATGCTCTTCGTCGCACTCTTGCCGGTACTGCAACCCTTACTACAACCGAAAGCGTCACCCGGCAGGAGGGTAAAGCTCACGGCCAAAAGGAATGGTAGAATGCCGAAGAAAAGAGGGCGCATACGGGCGATAAAAATTAAACGAGCGCAAAAATAGCCATTTTGAAATGCACGAAACGCGCTTTTTAGTTCAACGACAACGTACATGCTAAGTAATTCGTGGAATTTGATCGAAAAGCCGGTAGCCGGTTTGCAAATCATATCTTTTAGGCCCTATATTTGCAACGAACAAATGCGCTTCAAAAAAATAATACTGACGCAGGGCACTAAAGGCCCCGAGCACATCAAGCCCCTCAAAGGAGAATTTCAGCCTTTCGCCCTGCCCGGCTTTTATCTTTCAGGAAAATCGCACAACATGCCCAAGCAAAACGGTTTTACACTAATCGCACCTACCAAGTTTGAGGCCTGGCTTACCGCACAAAGTGTTGCCCGGACGGTGTTTACCTTACAGCTGCATCATACCTATGCTCCAAACTATGCCGGCTTCAACGGCAAAAACCATTTCGCCCTGCAAAAGGGGATGCAGCATTTTCATACCCTGATGAACGGCTGGCAGGACATCGGCCAGCATTTCAGCATTTTTCCCGATGGTATGATCGTGACCGGCAGGAGCCTGGAATCGTCTCCAGCCTGTATTTTTGGATTCAATGCACATTCCATCTGCATCGAGAACATCGGCAATTTTGATATTGGCGGCGATGAGATGCGGCCAGAGCAGCGCGAGGCCATTTTACAGGTAACCGCGGCGTTGTGCCGGCGTTTCCGAATCCCGGTCAATTCCAATCAAGTCGTGTATCACCACTGGTTCGACCTGAAAACGGGCCAACGCACCAACGACGCCGGCATAACCAAATCCTGCCCCGGCTCGAATTTTTTTGGCGGCAA
The DNA here is from genome assembly GCA_040080915.1 of Saprospiraceae bacterium. Lineage (GTDB taxonomy): Bacteria > Bacteroidota > Bacteroidia > Chitinophagales > Saprospiraceae > M3007. Next base: position 3,167 of record JBEBHD010000048.1, on the reverse strand, counting down.
CACCGTCGAAGCGGCGGAAACGAACTTTCTCCCACATGTCCAGGAAATCCTTGACCATCAGCCGGATCAGCCACCGCTATCCATCGCCTACTATGCAACTGTGACAACCAATAACCTCAATATTCGGGACAAACCGGATGTGACCGGTCGCCGGATAAATGTCACGTCCACCGGGGCCGTCCTGCGTGTGTACGAGGAAAAGAATAACTGGTGCAGAATTGCGGCGAACCGGCAGGAATGGGTTTCAGGAAAATACCTGAGAAAACAGGCTTAACAGCAAATACTATTCATCCAAATTAAAGCTACCGATATGGTCTTCTTCGAAATTTCAATCAACGATTTCCTGTGCGGGAAATTTAGCAATGGAACCTTTGCCGATGAACATGGCGAAGATGTCGGGTACAACAAAATCCCAAATATCGAAAAGTTGAATGCCGAGATACTGGGGCAGATACAGCACCGGGATCCGAGTCGGCCAATATCCGCCTACCGACCCGATACGCTTGAAGTCGGTAAAGCGAAAATAGTCAATACCGGTGGCCAATGCGGTGAGGTGTTTTTGTCGTCTGTGGCGATGGTTATTTATCGGTGCCGCTAATTCCAAGATTTGATATGAACAAGCGCCAACCCAAACGTGTCGCTCCTAAACCTAAACCCGGAACACCCGACCTTTCCCGTAACTTGCTGTTTTTCGGGTTTTGCCTTTGTGTCGCGTGGATACTTGGGGAAGCCAATAAAAAATACGCTGGCCGGGAACGTCCTCATTTGCGCGACATCGACCTGCCGGGTTATGTGTTCAAGGTGCCGGGCGAACGGTATAATTATCGCTCCGCGCAACTCACCCTGGATCAACTGGACTCTCTGCTCCGAAAAGGATTGATCCGGCGCGTCATCCGCTTGAATGGCAACGGCAAAGACTCCGGTGGGGTACCTGCTGAGCAAGAAGAGGCGTTCTGTGAAAAACGAAAGGTTGATTTCAAATTGATCAATGCGCAGGCCGGTAATGCCGCTTCGACTATTCACTGGCAGCTCTTGGAAGGCCGCTGCCTGATCCATTGCCTGCATGGGTACGACCGGACAGGGGCGATGGTGGGGTATCATTTGCGGCGGTTGGGGTACTCGCGGGATGAAGTGATTCGGTTTAATGGCTGGGAGGGGTATTTGGAGCGCAAAGGAGCGACGTATAGAAAGTATTTGGAACTGGTTGAATAAGGTGAGGAGCATGCCATTAACTAGCTTTGAAGTGCCGCCCTTAAGGGTTTGGTGCGATCTAAGGTGGTATTTAGGGTATATGAATTTGGATTTTTAGCAAACATGAAAAAATATCGGCCAATAAACTTTGATGTAAATTCCGAAAATCCCGACATTTGACGAAAATTCCGTCAAATGCTTGCAAACAACCTGAAATATTTGCGGAGGCAACGCAAGGAAACACAGGAGCATGTGGCGGATGCACTTGAAATTAACCGGACAACCTACGCAGATTATGAAAGAGGCAAAACGGAGCCCATCGCCAGCCTGTTATTAAAAATTGCCAGATATTTTGATGTAAACCCCACCGATTTACTAACTGTTGATTTGGGTGTTCCACTGTTTCATCAGCGAAATTCAGAGCCTCCCAATATTTATGCTGATGGCTTACGGGTGGTTGCGGTTACGGTCAATGAAAATCGGAAAGAAAATATAGAATTAGTTCCGGGAAACGCGGTCGCCGGTTATGCAATCGGCTTTAGCAACCCCGAATTTATTCAAGATCTACCCCGTTTCAACTTGCCAGGACTATCCGATGGGACTTATCGGGCATTTGAAATCCAAGGGAAATCCATGCCGCCCATCCACCAAGGTTTTATTGTAGTTGGAAGGTACGTAGATCAGTGGCAGGATTTGAAAAATGGAAAACGATACATCCTGGTGTTGAAAAACGAAGGTGTGGTTTTCAAAAGGGTCATCAACGAGATCGGGCAAAACCGGAAATTGGTATTGTTTTCCGACAACCCAGAATTTTTACCTTTTACAGTAAGCGTTACGGATGTGTTTGAAGCTTGGGAAATGGTTGCCTACCTCGGATTTCCAGATGACCCCAGCAATACCAGCGAAGCGATTTTTGATAAATTGCAAGCCATCGAACAAAAGTTAAGCATTCTGACTTATAACAACCACTAAAGTGAGAAACTGTAAATGACCGCCGGATTAGACATCATTAATTTGCTTGATTTTACCCTTGGCGTCGTAGACGTTGAAGCGGATGCCGGCGGATTGTCTGCACTGAAGCGGCATTACGTCAACCAGGTCAAGGAGAATGATTTTGGCATCGATGCGATTTACTTTTCCGGAGAGTTTCCATCGGTATATTTTAAAGCAGTGCCAGATTTTCGGGAGCCCGTGCTGAAAAAATTGCTTGCTATTCAGCGAAAAATATGGAATCAGGGCAAAGTACCGTTTTTGTATGCCGAAAGTCCGGTAGAGATTCGGATTTACAATTGCTACGAAACGCCTCGCAACCTTACAAAAGATGCAGATCAACTCGAACTTTTCCAGGCAACCAAGCAGGCAATCGACGATCTTAATACCTTAAAAGAGGTATTTCATAAAACATCCATCGAAACGGGTGGGTTTTGGAAACAGGATGAGTTCGCCAGGCAAGTTAAAAATGAAACCCGTGTTGATCGGGCCTTAATCGATAGCCTTAAGCAGACTCGCCAAATTCTTTACAAAAAAGGGCTACCCCTGGAGGTTATCCACGATTTACTACTCCGTTCCTTGTTCCTCTTATATTTAGAAGACAGAGGGGCGACGGATGTTCGACTATATGAAGCAAAGAATGGTTACTTCGAAGTCCTTGATGACCTGAATATCACCTATCAGGTATTCGACAAGCTCGAACGGTCGTTTAACGGTAATTTAAGCCCAGTTACCGAAACAGAACGGAATATCGTCAATCATGGCCATTTACAACAAATCAAAAGATGCTTTTGGCCGAACATGAACAGTCTGTTTCCGGATTGGCGTATTTTTGATTTTAAGGTGATTCCTATTCAACTCATCAGTGAAATTTATGAGGACTTTTTGTCCGAAGAGATCGGCGAGGCACAGAAAAATGCTGCCGGCGCATTTTATACACCGCACCCGTTAGCAGAATTTGTGCTCAACGAGGTTTTGCCACACGC
>JBEBHD010000266.1:0-6968 GCA_040080915.1 Saprospiraceae bacterium | reverse complement strand
TGAAATCGGCATCCAAAATATCAATAAACAACTTTTTGTTGATTGATTTTTCTCTGCCACTATTTTTCACAAACTGTCAACTTATTTCAGGACGGGACAGAAGGTTTCATGGGTTTTGAAACATATAAAACCTGGGTATCCACATCACCGATTTATTACCCCAAAAATGTAGGTTTTGATATTTGTAAAAAAACAAATGAAAAAAAACAGAACTAACACGCAGTGCCATATTTTTGGGGCAAATTTTTGTCAATCAAAACAGTTCAAGGTTCACCTAAAAACAGTACATCATGAAAGATTTCTGGTCGCGTTACGGCAAGTACAGCCCGATCCTCATCCTTGCTGCTGCTGCGGTGTTCTTTGCCAATAAATGCTGCAAGGGTAAAACTGATGAAAAACCGCCTTCATCCATAATAATCACGGAAGCCGTGAAAGCGCCTGTGGCTATTGCGTTCATAGACGCGAACCGCTTGCTCGGGACAACTGTGCCCAAGGCCAGAGTGACGCTGATTGACGCGGATAGCATGGTGGTCAGCTCCGACGGTATTCGTTTCACCACTATCGAAGTGAGCGGCGGCGTGATGAGCCTCGGCCTTCGCAAAAAGGCCCAATACAGCCCCGATAACCCTTATCGCTTCACTATCAAGGTAGAGATAGAGGGCTACAGCACCAACCTGCGCAACATCCTCGTCCAGTCGGACGAAGGCCAATACGTTCCGATCTTTATGTCCAAACTGGAAGACCCTCCGGCAGGAGCGGCCACCGTTTCGGGCGCGATAAACCTGAGTAATGGCATCGTCTCGGCCTATGTGCCCCTCTCTCCGACAAAGGCGAACGGCATTTCTCCCAAAAACATCCTTGTCGAAGTGGAAAAGGGCACGCAGCCAATCTACTGTGACCGCGATGCACCTGGCAAAAAGCCTCCGGCAAAACTGAACTACCGGATTGCCTACGCTTCGCCACGCAATCTGGCCGTGGGACGGACCTTCCCCGGCGGGCCGCTCATCACCGACGCAATCGGCCTGGATGGCAAGCGTGTGGCTACGCCCCAAACACCGATGTATTTCACCTCGCAAGGCTGGATCACCATCGAAATGGATGCAGACGGCGAGAAGATCAGTAGTTTTAGCAAACCGCTGACCGTGACCATGCCGGTTCTGGACAGCCTCGTCAACCCGCTGGCCATCCCTTCCCGGTTTTATCAAAAGGATGATACTATTCCTATTTGGAGCCTAAGCGACCAAGGCGTTTGGCGTTCTGAGGGCAACGCCAAAGTCGAAGGCTCCCCGGGCAAACTCGTGGCCAAAATGACGGTTTCACACCTGTCCACCTGGAACCTTGATTGCCCGGCCAATGCTTGTGCCCGGAATGTAACCCCTTCCGAAGATTTGACCGTTAGCTACGTCTACAACCCACCAGCCGCCGGTACCTTGTCGCTGTACAGCGAGATCGTGCGGGAAGACAACGGCACGGCGTATGGCATTACGGGTTTGGGTACCAATACAAACCATATTTTGGACTACGCCAGCGGCGGCGGATCGTTCACCATCTCTCGAACCCCCAACGGTGAGCGACTCCGGTTTATCGCTTACGACAACACGGGAGCGCCCGGCACACCGCCAACTACCGGGGTGCTTGCCCGAACCGATGTGTTTTCCATAGATTGCGCCAACCAGCCAACGCCCGTGATAACGATCCCGCCAGCAACAGCCCGACAATCGGTCAACCTTCGGTTCGAGTATCTGCCTGGGCCTACTCCACTTACAGGTAACGCAGTATGGTTCAAACACTGTGAGGGCAGTGACAATAACACAGATTGCAATCCTACCATAGCGACTGGGCCTTTATACTGCGAAACCAGGCTTACTTCGCCGCTGCCGCAGCCGCAACTTATGTACGGAAGCATCCTGAGTGCGACAGGCACCGTAACCTTTTACAAGGTGTCGCCCGACGATTTTTCGAGCATCCACTGCATCCGGCTCTGGTATCTTAACCGCTCAATTGATTTTCCAATAGACTTTAGTGTAGTAACCCCAACCGTAGCTACCCCAGAGGAGATAACTGGGAAAAACGATCTTGACGCGGATGTCATCATATACAGGTGGATTGAAGTGGTAGGGACGGACACCACACACGTCATTCAAATACAATGAGTTTGAAAAAACAGCCAGCCTCTTATTCCAGCACAATTTTAACGATCACGTGAAGCTGTTCGTCGGACACATAAAGTACATTGCGGCTTCTGTCAAAGGCGATTCCAGATGGCTTCTTGAACTGAAAGTTGATGCCCGTTCCAGCTATCGCCTGCTGTGAATTGTCGGGGTACACGGCGTAAACGCGCGAGGTGGTTTGCTCGGTCACGTACAAGGTGCCGTAGCCATCGGCAGCGATATCGTTGGGGGCCGTCAGGGCGACGGGTATGCTCACCACGCTTTCGTTCTCGCCCACGGTACGAATGGCACTGTTGCCCCTGTCGGCCACCAGAATGGGATGCGCCGCATCGCGTGCGTTGGAAAAAGCCACTCCGACTGGGTTCGCCAATCCGGTATTTGTCAGCGTGTTGACGAATCCCGATGGCGTGCTGTAGTCCAGCATCCGAAGGCGGTTTTTCGAAAATTCCGTCACGAATATTTTTTTGTTCAGGCTTACGGCTATGCCCACAGGGCGGGAGTATTGCGCATCCATCAGGCTGGTATTGTCGTTGTCGCCACTTACGCCCCCTGATAAAGTAGAAACCGCATGGTTCGTGCCTGCATCAATTTTCCGTATGCAGTGGTTGGTTTCATCTGCCACATAGAGGTGTCCCTGTGCATCAAGCGCGACATCCATCGGGCCATTGAACATTGCCAATAACCCATTCGGCTGATTTAGAAGCGAGTCGGTGCCACTCCCGGCGTACGTTGTAGGCACGCCTGCGGTGATCTTTTTGATCATATTGTGGTTTCGGTCGGCTACATAAATATTGCCGCTGTCGTCCACATCCATGCCACGGGGGCTTTTGAAGCATGTCGCGCAGTCTGTATCGTCAGGAGTTCCGGCAAAAAGCGATACGGACGCGACGGTGAATTTGTACACAAACTCCTTCCCGCTCTCCTCCACACACCCTTCCGTCGTTGTCACCTCCACGGATATTCTCCCGCCACCGATTCCCTTGGGCACGGTGATGAGCAGGGTCTCTTCGTCGGGCACGGAAATATTGGCTGCGGGCACTTCGGTGGTGCCGATCCGGACCAGATATATCTCAGGTGCTTCGGGGTTAAAGTTGAGCCCCTTGACCGTGACCACCGAATCATAAGCCGCGCCGGATGGCGAAAAACTGACGATTTCGGGGCACGGCGCATACTCCGGTGTCCACAACACCTGACACCGCGAAAAGGTGAAAACTGCCGCCGCAGCGGCCAAAAAAACGAGCAGAAATATCTTGTTGAATTTCATGGCTGAGTTGTGTTTGATGGTGAACTAAAACCTGTAGGCGATGCCGATATGAAACCCCTGCGCCTCGCCCGGCGGCGGCGACCAGGGCACGAGGCCCGAGTGCGATTGCCGGGCGCGCTCGGTATCCACGGCAGTTGCTGCCGATTCTTTGGCCGTGCAGATGATCCAGCCCGTGAACGCGCCCAGAGCCAGGCCGCCCACCACGGTGCCGATGCGCCGCTGCGTTATGCCCGTGTTGTAATCGCCGCGGGGGTCTGGGTTGTTTGGCTCTTCATGTTTAGCGAGTTTGGCGCTCGACACAGCGTACAATGTGCCGCTCACGCCTGCCAAGCCTATGGTGGCGTACATCCAGCAGGGGCAGTTGGAGCTGTTCTTGGCCAGGTAAACCGGTTCGTATTGCAGCAGCCCGTCGTCGCCGAAGGTAATTTTTATCGGCGGCGGATTTTTGTAGCCCTTGCGCTCTACGTCGAAGGTGACGGTTTTGCTTGGCTCGGTTTTGATTTTCCGTACCAAAACACCGTTGTCGGGCACGGGCACCCGGATGGTTTTCATGGAATCAAGGTCGTAGTACATAAGGTAAGCGCCCTTGAGCGGCCTGTTCTTTTCGTCAAAAATTCTAAAACCTTGTTCAATCCCAACTTCGATCCAGCGCTTCATTATAAAGTTGACCTGGTTTTCCTGAAGTTTGATGTTGTGGGTACGCATTTCCGGTTTGTAGCCCTCCTTTTCAGCGCGGATCGTGATGTCCATGCCGGGGGCAAAAGGCGTGGGCACGTCGAAATCGTAATAGCCGAGGTGGTTGGTCGTGACTGCTTGCACGAATGGGCCGTTCTTTGTTTGGTAGGACAGCTGCACGCCGTGCAGGGCCGTTCCGCTGGTGTGGTCCACGTGGCCAGCTATGAAAATCCGGGTCTTGAGCACGCAGACGATGGTGGTGTCGCGGCTGCGGTTGCGCAGGCTGACTTGGATGCGCTCTTCCGAGTAGCCGTCCTTTTTCAGCACCACGATCACCTCGTCGCCCTTTTTGAACGACGGCTCGGACTGGAAGCTGCCGTTGCCCCGGCTCTCGTCGCTGTCCACGATCACATCCTCTTGTTCGAGGCGGGAGAAGGTCACGCTCACGCCCTTGAGGTACTCGCTTTTGTCGGACTTGACCACGCCTTTTATGGCGATGCCTTTCGCGCCGCCGCCGCCGGCACCCGTGCCGGTTGGCCTCGGTGCTGGGTTTTGTCCTTGGGGCGGCGGTGCGCCGGCTTCGCGCTGTAGCGGCACATTGCCGGTCTTGCCCGATTTGATGGTGTAATTTTTGGTGTCGCCCACAAAACCCTCGGCGCTGAACTCCACGCGGATGGTTTCGCCGCGCTCAAAAAGGTGCGTGGAACGGAACTTACCTTGGGCATTGGCGGTGCAGGTTTCGATCAGGTCGCCGGAGGCCTGGTCGTAGATGGCGACCGTGGACCCGGCTATGGCGTTGTTGCTTCTGGCAGTCACGACGGTGCCGGTGAGGGGCAGGGGCTGCGCCAAGGCGCCTGTGCTCAGCGCCAATAGGCCGAGCATAACGGCCCCAAAGCGAATTCGATTCAGATGTAGCATGGCTATATGGTTTTGATTCACTGTTGAAAAATTACCACGGCAATTTGATGCCGCTCGTACTGACGGGCTGTCTACGCCAGTCTTCTTTGTCCTTTTGTTTGAAATAAACTTTGTGTTCACGTCCTTTGATACCCTTGGGCAGCACGAAGGCTTGTTTGCCCTTGATGGTCTTGGCATAAATCGGTTCGCCGCCATCGGGCTCCAACCACAATTCGACATCGAGCGGGATGCGGGTGTACACCGTATCAAACCGGGCGGCTGGCGGCGGGTCCTCCTGTTCGATCTGGGGCGGCGGCTTTGTGGAAACTGAGCCGCCCGCCCCCGGCTTGGTGGGCTTGGTGCTGATTTTTGTGCTCGTCGGCTTATCGGCCGGTTCCTCTTGCACCGCCACGGTCGGCTTCTCCCGCACGTATGCCTGCCCGCGCACGGTCAGGTGTTTTTGTATGGTGTTCAGGCCCTCAATGCCGATCTGGAACGAGCGGTTGCCAGCCCCTTTCGGTTTCCATTCAAAGGTAAAAACCCGGCTGCCGCCCGGCGGGATCGGCTGGTCTCCGCCTCCTTCCAACTGCCGCATGTCATCCGCGGCGTGCGAGGCGTGGAGCAACCGCGCCTCGATTTGCCCCGTGTTTTTCACCTCAAACCGAATCGTGGCCGGGGTGCCCAGTTCCATCGTGTCCAAAACGAAGGCGTTTTTGGACAAAACGAGGGTGGTCGTGGTCGGCTCTGGGGGCGGCCAGGGGTACAGGAGGGCGACCAAGAGCAGCGCCGTCAGGACGACTGCGGTTGTCAACCAAACCGTCGGTTGTTTCCAAAAAACCTTTGGCTTGACATCCTCAAACCGGGGCAAGTACGACCTGTCGCCCGTGTGTCCTTCCGTTTCTTCTGCCTGCACGAATGCTTTTGGCGTGAACACAAACTGCCCGCCCTTGTGCCCGGCATCCTGAATGGGGTTTGCCTCGGGCATTTGGCGGTAGTTGGCGCGGGTGATCTCGATCACCTTGTCGGCCAGGCGGGCGATGTTCAGTTTTCGGGCGGTGTTCAGCGCCAGTTCCTGCAGGATGGCCGTGGCGAACGGGCTGTGGCCGCCCGGCTTGCCGTCGCTCACCTGCTCGTCGTGGCGGCCGGAACAAAAAGCCCAGCGCGAAGGCCGTTTTTCGTACTCCTCGGCCACCATCTCGCTGGCCGAACTGCGAACGCCCTTGACAAACAGAGCGCCCGAAAAACAGGCATCCGACACGAGCAGGACGTGCCGGCACTTCATGTCGGCGATCAGTTCGCGGATGCGCGAGTTGGGGATGTAGGAGGCGATCCGGTCCTGTTGGGCATCCACGGGCACCCAGTAGCCGCGTTCGTTGCGGTCGAGGTGGCCGTGGCCGGAGTAGTAGATCAGAAGGCTATCGTTGGTGCCGAGCACGTGCTCGTCGGTGTACCGGTACAGGGCCTCCTCGATGTTGGCGGACGTGGCCTCGTCGTCGCGCAGCAGCACAGTCTCGTCAAAATCGTAGTCGTCGCGCAGCAGTTTTTCCACCGCCTCCACGTCGCGCACGGCGTTGTTCAGTTTGGGCCAAATACCGGACCGGTAGGCATTGATGCCTATTCCGAGCAGGATTTTTTTCCCTCTGGGTACGGCAGTGGTTGGCGGTGGGGTGGCAAACCCTGCTCCTTTTGTCGGCTCATCCATGTTCCAAAAAATTTTTTCGGCCACAACGGGCACCGGAAAACGAGCGGTTTTGGTGCGTGCCGTTGCTTTGTGCCGGCTGTTATTGTCGTAAAAGTGTTGCTATGCTCAACGTTTGTCCCAGAGTGACTGTCTCACAAGTCACTTGAACATTGAAAATTGGTCATTGAACATTGGACATTTAGTTTTTAAAATTTTAAATTTTCAAATTCAAAAATTATTATTTTGAAATGTCCAATGTCCAATGTCCAATGTCCAATGT
>JBEBHD010000265.1:0-6970 GCA_040080915.1 Saprospiraceae bacterium | reverse complement strand
ATATTGATACTATACCCAAAATATAAGTCTTCTAAACCTCAAAAACATCAGTTTCCAGTCATAGCCCCTGAAGGCCAATAAAACCACCAAACCCTTCCTTCACCCACAAACGCACCCTCCAACATGTCGAAAACAATCTACCTCCTCCTGCTCGCCCTCGCGCTATCCCTCGGCGCATCTGCACAACAAAGCCCGGCCTTCGCATCCGCAGTGGGCAAACCGGCAGCCCCGGCGGCACTGCACAACATCCCGGACTGCACCGATCCCCGGGATTTGACCGTCTCCGACGTGCAAGGCGACGGCTTCCGGCTCACCTGGGCAGGCAAGCCCGCCCAGGCGGGCGTTACCGAGTACGTCGTGCGCTTCCGCCTGCGGGATGGCAAGTCGGCGGTGTGGACGGAGCAGCGGGTGCAGCAGGGCACGTCGGCGGTCGTGAAGTGCCCCGGCACCGGCACCTGCGAGGTGGAGGTGAAAAAAATCTGCTTTTGGCGCGACGGCAGCGAGCTGCACAGCCGCTGGGTGCCCACGGAAGTGGAACTGACGGCCAACCGCATCCCGCTCCCGCCGTTCACTTGCGGGGCGGCGTTCACGTTTCCGATCACTCCCTGCGATTCGCTCGACCTCTTGGGGCTTACCGCGCAAATCAGTGTGGTCTATGTCGGCGGCATTCCCATCGAACTGGATGAGATAACCCCGCCGCAAGACCCGCCAGTAGAAGGCCAAATGTACTGGTCCGGCTCCGGCGTAGCCACGCTGCCGTTTGCTACATCGGCTGTGCGGGTTGAATTTGTGCGGGTGCGCATAAACGCGGACACCAATATCTGCGACGGTACGGTGTTCGGCCTCCAGGACGATCCTGCCTACTGGCCCAACCTGAATCCGCCGCCGCTGGCTTTCGGTGGCGCCATTTGCGTGCCGCCGCCCTCCACGCCGGGCTTCGACTCGAACGGTATCCACAACGTGACCGGCCTGCCCTGGGACGAGCACGGCTTCGGGCCGGACGGCGCCTACGACAAGCAGCCGCCCTACCCCGGCTACCAGCCCGGCATGCCCTACGACTCCACCGGTACGTACGACCCCAACGGATTCGACAAAAACGGCATACACGCCCAGACCGGCACCAAGTACAACCAGGGCGGCTGCGACCGCGAAGGGCTGAACGCCGAAGGCGAGCCGTGCGACCCAACCATAGAGCCCTACTCTTGGATGAACCCCAACGACCCCAACCCACCCACTCAAGCCGGATTGGAATACGCCGGTGAGATCAAGGACAGCATCGGCGGCTGGATACAAAATATCCTGAATGACCTCAACGACGAATACGAGATCAAGCGCGACAGCCAGCAGACCGTGTGCGACGGCATACGCGACACCATGCGCACGCTCGTGAACGGCCTCGGCTACGCGCCGGAATTCATCTTCGGCCCCGACAGCATCTACTTCACGGTCGGCATGCACCAGCATTTCCGAACCGCCCCCACCAAGATGCTGCTCGACATGGTGCGCAACGACACCGTGAAGGCGCTGGAAAACAGGCACATTGACCTGTACGTGTGCGACAAAGCGCAGTACGCCCACCAATATTTCATGGACATCATCGCCGATTTCCTCGGCGCGGGCTTCAACGAACTGAAGGCCTCGATGCTGGACAAGGTGAAGTCCCTGCCCTCGGCGGGGATCGAGCGTTTCCGAAACACGCCCGGCGCGTTTCTGGAATGGTTGGAAAAAGAAGTGCGCGGCGCCGTGGGCCTCGAGCACGCATCGCAACACGGCGGATCGGGCTTTGTGCCGTTCGAGGAAACCTCCCCGCAACGCATGGGTGCCCTCGACCTCCGCCGAGGGCACGTCCGGCCCGCGCCGGCGGCCCCGTCCGGCGGCTACGGCCAAGCGCTCGCCGCCGACCTCGGCGGCGAACTCGGCCACTTGTTGCTGGCCCAGGCGATGGAAATGCGCCCGGAGGACATCGCCTTCGAGTACCGCCAGGGCTTCCGCATGATCAACGGCGTACACCGCGCCCTGTATATGGAGGCCATTGCCAAGGCCCGCCACATGAATGCCGCCACGGCGCACGACACGCTACTCATGCCCATCGAGATCACCAACCGGGGCAATGACGGCAAGCGCTACTCGGTTTACCTCGACAACATCGCGTTCACCCCGGCCGGGCACACGCTAGACGCTTATATCGTGATCGAAACCCCGTTCGATGGCCAAAAACTCGTGTTCGAGGCGCTCGACGTGGCGTTCACGCCTGCCGGGCCGGTGGTGAATCCCGTGAAGATCCGCTTGGCGAACGACGTGCATATTCGGATCAACAACAACGCCCGCTTCAAACTGCTGGGCGGTGACAGCACCTACGTCGCCTTCGACTGCCTCGGGTTTGCGGGCATCGCCGTGGCAGCGGAAGTGGAACTCTGCCGCAACATCGTGTTGCCGTACCATCCGCCCACCGACGAAATCCTGCCCGCCCCCCGGCACGTACACGGTAACATCATGACCTACATGCCCAGTTTCAGCGAGTTTTTCCTGGAGTTTTCCATGGATCCCTTCGCCATTCCCGGCTACGAGGACGTGAAGTGGATGATCAACGGCGTGGCCCTGGACATGAGCGAATCCATGTCGCCCAATGGGGCACCGCCGCTCGGCTACAGCACGCCGTTTGCCGGCCCGGGCGGTTTTGCGCCCGCCTGGAAAGGTTTTTACATGGACTCGTTCATCGTACGGCTGCCGAGGGCGTTTTCCAAGGATAGCACGCCGGTGTCCGTGGGCGTGGAGCAATTGGTCATAGACAACATGGGCGTGAGCGGCATCGTGAGCGCGAGCAACATCCTGCCGCTCAGCGAAGGCAGCGCTGGCGGCTGGGCGTTTTCCATTGACCAGTTCGATCTGACGGTGATCATGAACCAGTTCAGCGGAGTGGCTTTTGGCGGGAAGATGCACGTGCCCATTTTCCGGGCACCCGGCAACAATTCGGGCACCCTCGCGCCGGAAGACTGTATGGACTATGTGGCTCATATTGACCCCGGCAACCGGTACAGTTTTGCCCTCAAGCCGCTCAACTCGGATTATGTGGTGGACATCTGGAAAGCCGGTGAGGTGACGATAGATTCCAACTCGTCGGTGTTGGTCCGGTACCAGAGCGGTGTATTCACCACCACCGCCACCCTGCACGGCTCGGTGCTCGTGGACGGAAACCTCGCGACCGGGGTGGACATCGAGGTGCCCAAGATTTCCTTTCAGGGGGTACAGTTGTCCAACAAGGCGCCCTATTTCAGTCCGGGTGTTTGGGGCTTTCCCAATCAGATCGGGGCCAAGTTTGCGGGCTTCGAATTGGTGTTTCGGAATATCGGCATGGTCGCTTCCGACTCTTTTCCCGCGTTGCGTTTTCAGGCCCTCATAAATATCGGTGACACGACCAAGATACGAGCGGGCGGCGGCTTCCTGGTGCGCGGCGAACTGGCCGACGACAACGGGCGGCAGCGCTGGGTGTACCATGATTTTAAGGTGGAAGAAATTCTGATCTCGGGCAGTTTCCCAGGCATACGCAATCTGCACGGGTACGCCGGATTTTACTACAACAATGCCAGTTACGGCACCGGCTTCCGGGGCGAACTGGCCGCCGAGCTCGAGATGATAGATGCCTCCGTGCAAGTGGTCGGCCAGTTTGGGCGCATGCCCGCCGGGTACAAGTATTTCATGGTGGATGCCCTGTATTGCGGCAACGTGCCCATGGCCGGGGCGCTCAGCATAAAGGGCCTCGGCGGCGGCGTGTACTACCACATGAACCGGCCCGACAGCCTGTACGGACTGCCCCAGTGTGCTGGTGGTCCGGGCATACCTGCCCAGATCGGCGCCTCGCTATCTGGCATCGTGTACACGCCCGACGCGAGCAAGAGCCTTGGCTTCAAGTTCACCGTGGCGGTGGCCTTGAGCGCGTCGGATCGGGCTTTCAACGGCAACGCCACCTACGAGGTGCTCTTCAACAGCGGCGGCGGGTTGGAAAAAATGTGGTTGTACGGCAACGCCCGGTTTATGAGCGGCTTTAACGTGCATGCTCTGCCTACGTACAGCCCCGGCTCGCCGCCGAGCAACGGCGCGTCTGTGGCAGCCAATTTCCAGATGAGCGTGCAGTTTGGGTCAGCACCGGCGTTTCAGGGAAGTTTGGCGGTGTATGCCAATATCGCGAACGTGTTGCGCGGATCTGGCGACGGAAACAAGGTAGTGGATGCGTCCGTCTATTTTGGTCCGGGGAAATGGCATATCAAGATTGGATCGCCCAGTAAGCGGGCAGGTCTGACGTTTACACTTCCTTTGTTCGGCGATGTTGCGAAAGTACAGTCATACTTCCAGATCGGTACAGACATAGAAGACATACCGCCGCTGCCGGACGAAATCGCCAATTTGACCGGAGCACAAGGGCTTTCCCCCGGTGAACGATTGCCGGATGTGGACGTGGGCGAGGGTTTTTCTTTCGGGGCCGACCTGCAATTGGGTTCAAAGGAATATACCTTCCTTTTTTTGTACGCGGGCCTGTACGCCCGGTTGGGCTTCGACATTTCCGTGCTTGATTACGATACAAGCGCCGTGTGCTCAGGCAAAAGCGAACCGATAGGGATCAACGGCTGGTACGCCAGCGGGCAGATTTACGGGATGCTGCACGGCAGTGTCGGCATCAAGGTGAAAGTGTTCGGCTTTACTGTGCGGATAAATTTTCTCAGTCTGTCCGCCGCTGCGGCGTTGGAGGCCAAGTTGCCCAATCCGTTTTGGGCCAGGGCATCTGTGGGCATGTCGTACAGTGTATTGGGCGGCGCAGTGGAAGGCAATATCAACTTCAAGGTAGAGATTGGTGAAAAATGCCAGATTCAGGGCCAAGATCCGTTCAAGGGCGTGCCGATCATTCTGGACACCTATCCGTTAAACGGTGCCGTGGATGTGCCTGTGAATGCTATTCCAGCGGTCTTTTTCAACTTCCTCATCGAGAAAAAATTCAAGTTCACTGACCTCAACGACAAAACAACCGAGTACCTGATCAAGGTGGATTCCGCCAAGTTGATCTGGCATGGCCACACGCTGCCGGTCACTTGGGGTATAGGTGAGAAAAGTCTTCGCCTCAACACGGACTATTTCCTTCCCGGCTTCGACACCTTCACCATGATCATAAAGGTGCATGTGGACAGCAACGGCGTGACGGTGGACCACGAAGAGCGCATTGTCACCTTTACCACCGGAGCAAAGCTGGACATCATCCCGCCCGACAACGTAAAAGGCAGCTATCCGCTCGATGGCCAGTACAATTTTTACAAGGAACAGATTGCCACCAACCGCGGCTACATACAGTTGAAGCGCGGTCAGCCCGATGTGTTTTTTGATCAGGAAAACTATGTGAAGGTGCTGCGCTTCCGCGAAAGCGGCACTGGCGACTGCCACTACCAATTGGTTAACGTCGAGTCTGAAAACTATTGGGACAAGCGACTTGAGTTTGAGATTCCCACGGAGTTTATCGAAAACTGGAAGACCTACGAGATGCAACTTGTCGAGTTTCCAGTGGCCGATCCCGATTGGGGCAGCGGATTTGCCGGCCCCTCGCCCTGCGAGGCGGCACCCGCACCGGCTAAGTCCAACCCACTTCCGGCTTCCGGCGATGGGCGGCCACTTACCATGCCGGGCGCCCCGCCGCCCGTTGAGAAAGTGTTGTACAGCGCGTACTTCCGGGCCAGCATGTACAATACGTTTATGGAGAAGGTGCAGGCTATTGAAGAGAACCAAACATCGTACAGCTCGCTGACCAGCGATCCAATGAGCACTGCCGCCCGATTGATTCCTGGCGACAATAACAAGCGAGAGTTTTGGGTGCTCACCAACGTTGAGCCATTCGACACGTACGAGGCACTATATGGAGGGGCCTACCTGCAAAATGTAATTCACGGTAGTACCGACAACTGGTATGTGAAATTGCCCGGCAATTTCATTTATGGCGGTTATTTCCCTGACGCTAGCGTTGGCGTAACAGCCGAGCCAAGTTTTAACAACGTATTCGAGTCTATTCGAGTCAACTGGAGCGAAGCGCCGCCCAAAGTGACAAAGGAAAACTACCTCACAGGCTTGTACCCGCCATCTTATGCTACTATCCAAAGCAAAATCTATTTTTTCGGCCCAAAAGTCGTAGAAAACGATTTAAATGCTGTGGTAAACCAGGCCAATGCCTATATGTATGAAAACCATGAACAGATTCTGTATGACTTAGACCACCAGTATGGGATGTGCGATGGTGTGAGCATAACAACGTGCATAGGGAGATATTGCGGCACCGCAACCCAGGGGTACTCTGAAGGCTTTAAAAAAGCCGTATCCAGTTGTGGGCTAACCGCGCCCACTGGCACGATCATCTACCCTGTTAAATTTCAGTACCGCATGCCCGGCTGGGATCAAATCACTACCTCCCGGACGATAAACCTCATCCCGCCTCCGTGACCTTTTCTATGAGACAAGCCCCGGCGTACTTTGGTCTTTAACGCCGGGGTTTTCAGGAAGCAGGCCGTTAAACAGTTTCTCATCAAACAACACCATTCACATGAAAACCCACTACCTTACTCCCATTCTTGTCGGCCTGTTGGCCTTGTTCTTTGACATTCGAAGCCTGAATGCGCAATCTGGTTGCTATGTGCGGTTGGAGGATGCGTCCGGGTATGAGCCGAATGCTATGCAATTGGAAAAACTGGAGCAGGCGGCATCCGCCCTGTGCGCCGTGTTCGATTCCGCCGGTTTTGGCGGACAGTTCAAGGTGTACGACTTTGGCTTTTATTTGCACCAAAGTGTGACCGCCGGCGGCTACCCGGAGCCGTTTGCGCAGAAAATAGCGGAAGTGGCGGTGTTATCGCCGTTTTATCTGTTGTATGGGAAGGAGACGGATAAGAGCGGGGTGTATAAGCGGTTTTGGGTGGATTTGAAGATTCCGGATACGTTACAATGC
>JBEBHD010000264.1:0-6986 GCA_040080915.1 Saprospiraceae bacterium | reverse complement strand
TTCACTTCCCTTGCTGTTCAATCTCACATCACAATCATCCACCAACCACTCAACCAACCAACAACCAACCGCTCAACCAACCAACTCCCGCACCAAGTACGTTGCGCTGGTGGAAAACGACCTGCTGCGACTCGGTGATGACATCGCACTCAAGTATGGCCAGACCATGAGCGGCAACAGTATGGGAAGCACTGCCTTTGACCGAGGCACTAAGGCGTTCAGGGAAAAAAACTGGGATACGGCCAAAAAGGCACTGCTGCAAGTGCCCAACACCGACGGAACTAGCTACGCCGCTACTCAAGAAATGCTGGCCTGGTTGTATTTTCGGGAAAAAAAGTACGCCGAAGCAGTCAAGTGCTACAAGACCTACGCCGCAGCCAATCCCGGCCCGGGTGCCGATCTACACCTGCTCCAATTCTACCTCGCCGACTATGAAAATAGCAAGGCTGACTTCCGAAAACTGCTCGATGAAATACTCGACCCGGCCAATGAGCACAAATTCCGGGATGAGGCGGAAAAATTGAAAGCGGGGATGTGAGGGACGTTCAAGCCATGCTGTACGGGTTGATCAACCGCAAATCAGGTATTCTCTTAAAATCGGCTTCATTCCGCGAGACAAGTACAAGGCCGTGTACAAGTGCCGTGGCAGCAACTATTGCATCAGGGAGCTTGATCTTTTGTCCTTTTCGCAAAGCAATGCAACGTATGACCACTTCGGGGTCGAGGGACAGGATCGTGACCGCAGCAGCTAGTTCTTCAAAAGGAACAATATCCGCAGGATCAGCAGGACTTAAACCAAGCATTTCTATTTGGTTGATGACCGATATCGCAGCCTCTGAATCCACGATACCGTCAAGCCAAGCAATGGCCTTATCGGGAAGCGCTCCGCCGATGTAGTCAATGGCTGCGTTGGTATCAAGCAGGTAGTTCATTGCCATTCGTCGCGCATTTCCTTGAGTTGCTGGTGGAGTTGAGCGGTAGTGGCAGGCGAAATACGCCCGGCGAACCTACTCTTAGGGTTGTTTTTGCCCGCTGCTTTTCGCGTGGAACGGGGCTTTTCGGGCCGCCCCTGCTGGCTCAACAAAAGCTCGACATAATCCAGCACCTGCTGTTGAAGGTGTTCCGGCAGCATCTCAATTTTGGAATACAAAGTCATTGCGCTCATGGCAGCGTGTTTTTTTGTTTGCAAAAGTCCGCCTTCACCCCCATTATGCCAACCCCAACGCTGCCGCCACAATATCCCCCTGCTCCTTCTCGTGTTTTTTGGCAAAGCCCGTGGCGGGGCTGGCGGCATTGGTGCGGCTCACGCGCGTCCAGCCGTACTCGCCGTGATTGAGCAGCAGGTAACCCCACGCGCCCATGTTGGCTGGCTCTTCCTGCACCCAAAACAACTTGGCCTCGGCGTATTTTTTCAGCAACACCTCAAACTGCGTTTTCGGGAACGGGTACAATTGCTCCAACCGGACAATGGCCACGTCCGTGCGTTTTTCTTCCTCCTGGCGCTTGCGCAGGTCGTAGTACACCTTGCCGGAGCACACGAGCAGGCGTTTCACTTTTTTCGGGTCGGCGGCCGTGTCGTCTATGATTTCGCGGAAGCGGTTGCCAGTTTTTAGTTCCTCGATCAGGCCGAGGTTGTACGGTGCCCGCAGGCCGGACTTGGGCGACATGACGAACAGCGGCTTGCGGAACGGCCGGGCCAACTGACGGCGCAGCAGGTGGAAAAAATTGCTGGCCGAGGTCACGTTGGCCACCGTCACGTTGTTGCCCGCGCAGCCCTGCAGGTAGCGCTCCAACCGCGCCGACGAGTGCTCCGGGCCTTGGCCCTCGTAGCCGTGGGGCAGCAGCATGACGAGGCCGTTCATGCGCCGCCACTTCGTTTCGCCGGCCATAATGAACTGGTCAATGATCGTGGACGCGCCGTTGGCGAAATCGCCAAATTGCGCCTCCCAAACCACCAGAGCGTCGGGATTGGCAAGGGCATACCCGTACTCGAAACCCAGCACGGCGTACTCGGAGAGCAGGGAATTGTAAATCAAAAACCGCCCCTGCGCGTCGGCAAGGCCGTCAAGGCGGTTGATGCGCTCGAACGTGTTGGCATCAATGGGACACGAATGGCGGTGGCTGAAGGTGCCGCGTTTCACGTCCTGGCCGCTCATGCGCACGTCCCGGCCCTCCAGCAGGATGGAGGCGTAGGCGAGCAGTTCGCCCAGTGCCCAGTCCAATTGGCCGTTCTGCACCAAGGCTCGCTGGCCTTCAAGCATCTTGACGATCTGCGGCAGCGGATTGAAGTTTTTGGGCACAGTCAGCAAGTGCTCAAGCAGGCGGTCAAGCGTTTGTTGTGAAATGCCCGTTTTGGGTGATTCCTGAAATTCGGCATTGTCGCTCGTGATGGTCAGCGCTTTCCATGCCAGTTCGGTTTCCTGGTAGGCGTAGGGGAGTTTGTTCTGGCGGGCGTTGTCGAGGCGGGCCTGCAGGTCGGAGCGAAAGGCGGTTTCCATTTCCTTGGCCAGTACCGCGTCCACATCGCCGCGCTGCACGAGGCGGGCGTTGTACACCTCTCGCGGGTTGGGGTGGTTGCCGATCACGGCATACAGGTCGGGTTGGGTGAAGCGCGGTTCGTCGCTTTCGTTGTGGCCGTACTTGCGGTAGCACACCATATCAATGAACACATCGGAATTGAATTTCTGCCGGTATTCCGTTGCCAGTTCCACGGCGTACACGACGGCCTCGGGGTCGTCGCCGTTCACGTGAAAAACCGGTGCCTGCACCACTTCGGCCACTTGGGTGCAGTAGGTGCTGGAGCGCCCTTCCTCCCAGCCTGTGGTAAACCCGATCTGGTTGTTGATGACGAAATGCAGCGTGCCGCCGGTGTAGTAGCCCGGCAACTGGCTCATTTGGATGATCTCATACACGATACCCTGCCCGGCCACCGCCGCGTCGCCGTGAATGAGTATGGGCAGGATGTGGTCGTATTCGGAGCCGTACAACGCATCGGCCTTGGCCCGGGCAAAGCCCAAAACCACCGGGTCCACGGCTTCGAGATGGGAGGGATTGGGCAGCAGTTTGAGGTAGACCTCCTTGCCGTGCATGGTTTTTACCTGGGCGGAAAATCCAAGGTGGTACTTCACGTCGCCATCGCCGAAGCTCTGGTCGGGAATGGTCTTGCTTTCAAATTCGGTGAAAATCTGTTCGTAGGTTTTGCCCAGCGTGTTGGCCAGTACGTTCAGCCGCCCGCGGTGGGCCATACCGATTACGATTTCCTGCACCGGAATTTCCGATTCCACTGCTGCACTAATGATCGCGTCGAGTGCCGGAATGGTGGCTTCTCCGCCTTCGAGCGAGAAGCGTTTTTGGCCCACGAACTTGGTGTGCAAAAACTGCTCGAACAGCACCGAGCCGTTCAGTTTTTCCAAAATGCGACGCTTTTTCTCCACCGGAAAACCGAAGTCGTCGGCCAGGTTGCGGTCTTCCACTTTTTGGCGCAGCCAGTGCAGGCGCTCCTTGTCGTAGATGTGCGTGGTTTCAAAACCGATGTTGGCGCAGTAGATTTTTTTGAGCCGCGCCACGATAGCACGCAGCGGTGCATTGGGCAATCCAATCTCTGTGCCAGCGGCAAACGGGCGATCCAGATCGGCCTCACTCAGGCCGTAGTCGCTCAGGTCGAGACTGGGCTTGCGATCCTTGCGCGGCTTGATGGGGTTGGTAGTAGACAACATGTGCCCGCGGTTTCGATAACCGTGAATGAGGCCCAAGACGGCAAATTCGCGGGTCAAATCTGCCGCTGAAGCGGTGCCTACAGTGGAGCCGTTTCCGTTGGCCGAGGTCAGGGCGAAATCGAAGCCTTTGAAAAAGGCCGACCAGTCGGATTCCACCGAATTGGGGTCGGTGAGCCAAGACCTGTAAAGCGATTCGATGTATTGCGGGTGAGCATTGAAGACTGCTGAGGTATCTTTCATTTTTTAATAAGCATTATGAAACAAGCACTTAGGGGAAAAAGCGGGCAAAACTAAGGCATTCACGGGGAAACGGCTCGCATCGGGCTTTGGCATTTTTTTAAGGAGCGGCGTAATTTTTCAAATGAAAAGAAATACCTTTGCCCGCCCCAAAAAGAGGGGCTTTGTTTTTAGCAAATCACATCCAAGAATTTCAACGATTTAGATCAATATGGCACACCATCGTTCAGCACTGAAGCGCATCCGTCAAAACGTGAAACGCCGCTTGCAGAACCGTTACTACAAAAAAACCGCCCGCACGGCCATCAAGAACCTGCGCGCCATGAAGAACAAATCTGAGGCCAGCGAGTTCTTGCCCAAGATCATCAGCATGGTTGACCGCTTGGCCAAGCGCGGCAGTATCCACCGAAATAAGGCCTCTAACCTGAAAAGCGGCCTCACCCGCTTCGTCAACGGATTGGTCTGATCGCACCTGCGGAATAATCGGCATGGCTTGAAGCCGTCCGGCAAAGTGAAGACATGAGCACTGCTTGTGTCTTCACTTTTTTTGTTGCCGGTTAAAAGACTTCTCGTTGGAAGGTTGCGGGTTAGAGGGTTTCTGGTTAGAGGGTTTCGGAAGCATACCATACATTTGTCGCCCTGAAGGGCCGCCCACGCCACGTGGGCAGTCGCGCGTGTGGCGTGGACAGACTCCTTCGGGGTGACAAACCGAGCGTGGACAACCAGGAACCCTCTAACCAGAAACCTTCTAACCCTCCAACCTTCCAACCAAAAAAATGCAAACCGCTGACCTGCTCAAAAAAGTCCGCAAGATCGAGATCAAGGCCCGGGGGCTGAGCAGCCACCTGTTCACGGGGGGCTACCACAGTGCATTCAAGGGCAGGGGCATGTCGTTCAGCGAGGTGCGGCTATACTACCCGGGCGATGATGTGCGCGCCATTGACTGGAACGTGACCGCCCGTGCTGGCGAGCCATTCATCAAAGTATTTGAAGAGGAACGCGAAAACACGGTCATGCTGCTCGTGGACCTGAGCGGCTCCACGGCATTTGGCAGCCATGCCCAGTTCAAAGAGGAATACTTGACCGAACTGTGTGCGGTGCTCGCGTTTTCGGCCATTGCCAACAACGACAAAGTGGGGGTCGTGCTGTTCTCCGACCGGATCGAACTCTACATTCCTCCCAAAAAGGGCAAGCAGCACATTTTGCGCATCATTCGCGAAATACTGCTGACCAAACCCGCCGGACGCGGCACCAATCTGACCGGTGCCCTGCGCTTCATGCACAATGTGCTGAAAAAGCGCAGCGTGTGTTTCGTGCTGTCCGACTTTTTGGCCGACGGTTACGAAGACTCCCTGCGCATCCTGTCCCGCCAGCACGACTGTATCGGCATCCACTGCTGGGACCTGCTGGAGCGCGACCTGCCCGATGTGGGCGTTTTGCGCGTAGCCGATGCCGAAACGGGTGAACAAGCCTGGGTGGATACCACCAGCAGCCACCAGCGCCAACGGTACCAGCACGCGTTTGAAGTCCACCAGAATGCGACCCAGGCACTGTTCCGCCGAGCCAAAGCCGATTTTTTGAGCCTGTGTACCAGCCAGCCGTACGTCCGCGCCCTGCTCCGTTTTTTTGCCCAACGCTCAAAAACCGTAGCGCATGGGTAGCCAGGCGATCGTTTTCTGCTTGCTGACAACGGCAGCCTTGGCACTGCCGGGGCGTTTTTTTGCGCAAGCAAAGGCCACTGCCGCGCTCGACCCTGCTCGTGTGGGCGTGGGCGACACTTTCGCGCTTCGGGTGCTGGTGGCGGGCGTTCACGCGGCTCCCAAACGCGTCGTTTTCAGCGCTTGGCAAAACCGTATTCCGGCGGAAAACATCCTCAGCCAATCTGTTTGGCAACGCTCCGGCGGGCACTGGGTGCAGCGCTTTTCCCTGATTGCCCTCGACACCGCCGCACTGCTCCTGCCACCGCTCACCGTGTACCTGCACCTCGGCGACACGATGCAGACCAACCCCGTGCAACTCACCGTGACCGCTACCACCGCCTCCTCGGACCTGCGCGACCTGGACGGTATCCGCGACATCCGCCGCGAGCCGGTGCTGTGGTACGACTATTGGCCGTGGGCAGCCGGGGCACTGGTTGTGCTGATGGCGTTGTCCCGCCTGTTTTGGCGGAAGCCCAAACCCAAACGCGCTCAGCCTGACCAGCCTGTGGCACAGCCGAGTATGCCACCGCCCTCGGCACGGGAAATCGCTTTGGAAAAACTCGCAAAATTGGAAAAAGAAAAACCGTGGTTGGCGGGCCGACTGCTCGAATACTACGCCGCGCTGAGCATGATCGTGCGGGAGTACATCGAACACCAGTACAGCGTGCCCGCGATGGAATCCACGACCCGTGAGATCGCCGATTTGTTGAAAAACACCGACTTCCCGCGCGAGCAACGCCCTGCGCTGGATTTTCTGCTCCAGCAAACAGATTTGGTCAAGTTTGCCGAAATGGTGCCCTCGGGCGACTACCATTTGCAGGCGCTGGACAAGGCGAAACAATTGGTGAGCGGATAGGTGCTTAAACAAAAGGTAGGGAGGTTCTTGTCGCAAAACTCGCGCGAATTGTTGTTTTCGCACAGCACGAGGGGTTTTTGGCCACACTACTGGGCATTTTAGTTTTTCGGGCATCCAGACCTTCCAGGTTTGGCAAACCTGGAAGGTCTCGTTCCGAAAATGGGCCTTCCTGTTTTCAAAAAACACTGCCGGCCCAAATGAAATCCCGAAAATCCTCGCCCGGAGGAAAGCGACCAATGAGCTTTGTTTCGGCCAAGCCAAGCACCACTGCCCGGTTTCGCAGGATGTTCAGGTCGCCGGAATGGGGCGTTTCCTTGACTTCGACAGCGACGGAGCCGTCCAAAATGAAATCAATTTCGGTGCCTCCCTTCGTCTGGTAGTAATTTACGGTAGCGTTCAGTTTCATCAGTTGCAGAAAAACGGCGTTTTCAAAAACCTGCCCGCTGTTCACTTGCGCCAGTTGGTTCAAAATACCCG
>JBEBHD010000263.1:0-6991 GCA_040080915.1 Saprospiraceae bacterium | reverse complement strand
TGTGTTCGCCAATATCCCGAACATCACTAAAAACCATCCGGCACTCAAAAGCCTATATAATCTCGGCAAAATCGCCGCTTAAGTCTTTACGAACCATTGATACTAAAACAAAAATAATAAAGCGATATGATGGCTATATTATGTCTTCAAGAGACCAATTTATAGACGAAATACATGAAATGGCTAAAGGATTCACTAAGAAGGAACACTAAATTAAAGAGCGTGTCTATAATCCAGCCGAATTATGTGTGCTGGTGCCAGCATACGTTGACAAACTGAAAAGCCTACCAAGCCACTCATTTCTCCACCCTCCCCATTGCCCGATACACCACCCCCTGCAACCGCGGCCGGTAGTCGCCGTTGATTAGTTTGTTGTTGGTCATGCTCGGAAACGTCCGGTTGGACAAAAACACGAAGATCAGGTTGTTATCGGGGTCGGCCCACACGGCGTTGCCGGTGAAGCCGGTGTGCCCGAAGGTGTTTGGGCTGGCTAAGGCGCTCATGTTTTGCGTGGCGGCGGGGTTCAGTTCCTTCATGTCGAAACCGATCCCGCGCCGGGTGCTGCCGGGGTAGCGGGAGGTGAAGCGCTTCACCGTTTCGGTGCGCAAGTAGCGCCGCCCGGCGTACTGGCCTTTATTGAGCAGCATCTGAAAAATCTTGGCCAGATCGTTGGCATTGCTGAACAACCCCGCGTGCCCGCTAACCCCGCCCAGCATGGCCGCGCCCATGTCGTGTACGTACCCTTGCAGGCGTTGCTGGCGGAAATAAGCATCGTCCTCGGTGGGTATGCAGCGCTCGGCCAGCCCTGCCCGCCACGGGTTGAACATCGCCGTGGCCAAGCCCATCGGGCGGTAGAAGATTCGATTGGCAAACACGTCCAAGGGCTGCCCATTCAGGTTTTGCAGCGCTCGCGCTGTCAGGTACAGGCCGAGATCGGAGTACTTGTACGTCCTTTCGGTGCGCAGGGGCGAGGCGAAAATCCGGCTCCACACCGTGTCCACATAATCGTCGGCCATGTACAGGTCCTTGGCCACTGGCACCTCGTAGCAGGTCATGGCCACAGGGCAGTACACCTCGGGCGAGGGGCGGCCCAGCCCGATCAGTGTTTTTTCGTAAAATGGAATCCACGGCTGCAGGCCGGCATGGTGTGCAAGGATTTCCGACACCGTCAGGCTTTTTTTGTCTGTGCCTGCCAGTTCGGGCACATAGCTGCTCATCGGTTTGTCGAGGGCCATCAGCCCCGCATCTACTCGGTGCATCACGGCCAGCGTGGTGGCCGCCACCTTGGTGATGGATGCCAGATCGTACAGGTCGTCGAGCGCCACGCGCCGGGCGGTGGAGTCGTAAGTGTAGTGGCCGTAGGCTTTGTGCCAAACGATCTTGCCGTCTTTGGCCACCAATATCTGGCAGCCGGGGGCCGCACCCTCGGCGATGAGGTCGGCCACAATGCCGTCCATCAGACGCAGGGTATCGCTGCTTAGGCCGACGGCTTCCGGCAAGTCGTAGCCCATGCGTTTGATCGTGAACGACCGTTCGATGCCCTGCCCCTGGCGGGCTGATGGAGCCGCGGTGACGGGCAGTACTCCGTCGAGGTCGGAAGCGCCAAACAGTGCCTGTGCAGCCAGTTCCTGAGTAGTTTCGTCCTCGTTATAGGCCTGGAGCACTACGGGTGCCGACTCGAAGAACTTGAGACAGTACGGATTACCGAATATGGTGAGCACCACCGTATTGCCCTGCTCGCACAAGCGCTGCACCAGCGCAATGCGGGCCGGGCTGAGGCCGAAGTTCGTTTCCGGCTTCCGACTCATGTCGTGCAGACTGACGAGCACCACGTCGAACGTGCGTAGGGTGTCCAACAGATGCTGCACTGGCAGTGAGTCCATGTTTTTGGGCAAATTGAAATGCGCCATGGGCGCAAAAAAGCCGCAGGCGGATTGGAAAACGGTGCGGTTGGTGTCGCCCAAAGCCAGAGTGGCAAACCGGTATTTTTCTATGTTTTCAAAACCAACCGCGCCAGTACGGTCACGCACGAGCGTGAGCGCATGTTGGACGAGCCGACGCTTCAGCAGCAACGACTCGGGCCGGTGCAAGTCGCGGCGGATATTGGTCGTGTCCACGCGCTGGGGCTGCACGAGGCCGAGGCGGTATTTGGCGCGAAGCACGCGGCGCACGCTCTCGTCTACCTGAGCGGGGTCGAGCGAGCCGTCGAGGAGGGCAGCCCGGATGGCGGCAATGGCGGCACCCACATCGTTGGGCAGCAGGACGATATCGTTGCCCGCACGCAGCGCTTCCACGTCGGCATAGCCGGGGTGAAAATACTTGGTCACGCCCTTCATTTCCATGGCATCGGTGATGATGAGGCCCTCGAAGCCGAGCTGGTTGCGCAGTATTTGGGTCACCACGGGGCGGCTCAGGGTAGTGGGCTGGTTGGGGCGCGGATCGAGCGCGGGCACGCTGAGATGGGCCACCATCACGCCGCCCACACCGTGCAGGGCCATGGCGCGGAAGGGGAACATTTCGAGGCTGTCGAGCCGGCCGTAGCGGTGCGAAATAAGCGGTAGATCAAGGTGGGAGTCCACGTCGGTATCGCCGTGGCCGGGGAAGTGTTTGGCGCAGGCCAGCACGCCGCCGTCCTGCAGGCCCATCATGTACTGGAAACACTTGGTGGCCACGTTGTTGCGGTCTTCGCCGAAGGAGCGGTCGTTGATGACGGGGTTGGCGGGGTTGTTGTTCACGTCGGCCACGGGGGCGAAATTGATGTGTACGCCGAGGCGGCGGCACTGGCGGGCGAGGTCGCGCCCCATGTCGTAGATCAGCCGGTTGTCTCGGATGGCACCGAGCATGATCTGTTTGGGAAACGAAATGGCGTTTTCTTTCAGGCGCATGCCGAGGCCCCACTCAGCGTCCATCGAAATCAGCAGGGGCAATTTGTCGGACAGGGCCTGGTACCGGTTGGTGAGTGCAGCCTGGTGCTCGGGCGTGCCCTGAAAAAAACACAGGCCGCCCACGCGGTGGTTTCGGATAATGTCCTCCACGGCGTGCTCATGTTCCGGCCCGAGGTCCGAGTGCGCCCGGATCATGAACAACTGGCCGAGGCGCTCGTCGGCGCTGAGGGTGTTGAACATTGAATCCACCCACACGGCCTCGCGCGGGTCCAAATCACGGGAGAGGTTGAACCGGTTGTTCGGGTTGGCGCTCAGAGCGAATAATGCCACGAGCAGGGCAGCGGCAGGCAGCCGGGACGATCGGACAAGAGCAGGTTTCATGGCGCAAAGGTGGGGATTATCCCTCCACTTCCGCAGGCGCTTTTTCCAAAAACTCGCGCACCCACTGGGTGGTCACCGACTTGGGCCGCTCGATCGGCAGCGACAAAGCCCGCGCCCAGCATTGAGCTGCCAACACGCCAAGAGCGCGGCTTACCGCAAACAGCACCGTGTAGTAATTGTGCTCCTTCAGGCCATAATGCATGAGCACAGCCCCGGAGTGAGCATCCACGTTGGGCCACGGGTTCTTCACTTTACCGAGGCTGGTGAGGATGGGCGGAACCACGTCGAAAATTTTCCAGACGATCTTGATCAGGTCGTTGTCGGGTATGTTGTCTTCGGCAAACTGGCGCTGGGCCATGAAGCGCGGATCGGGTTTGCGCAGCACGGCGTGGCCGTAGCCGGGTATCACGCGCCCGCTGGCAAGCGTGCTTTTGACGTAGTCGCCAATCTGTTCGCGGGTGGGTTTGGTGGTGCCAAGGGTGTCCACCATTTTTTGAATCCAACGGATCACCTCCTGGTTGGCCAGCCCGTGCAACGGTCCGGCCAGTGCATTGAAGGCGGCGCTGAGAGAGAGGTACGGGTCGCTCAGCGCGGAACCAACGAGGTGCGTGGCATGGGCGGAGGCGTTGCCGCCCTCGTGGTCGGCATGGATGGTGAGGAACAGGCGCATGTAGTCCCTGAAACTCGCGTCCTCGAACCCCAGCATGTGGGCAAAATTGCCGCCCCAGTCGAGGGAAATATCGGGCAAAGTCTGATCGCCTTTGTGGTACACCCGGCGGTAAATATAAGCGGCTACCCGCGGCAACCGGGCTACGAGGTTCATCGTGTCCTCATAGGTTGCGTCCCAGTATTCGGTTTTGTTCATGCCCGAATTGTAGCGCTGGGCGAACACGCTGGTGTTTTGCATGGCCATGGTGCCCACCGACAGTTGGGTCATGGGATGTGTTTCCAGAGGGAGCACGTCAATGGCACGGAAGACGTGCTCGGGTACGTTGGCGCGACGCACCCAGTTTTCGGTAAGCCACTTGACTTGTTCTTTGGTCGGAATTTCGCCCACCAGCATGAGCCAGAAAAGGCCTTCGGGCAGCGGTTCTTTACCTTTGGAGGCATGGGGCAGTTTTTCGCGCAGTTCGGGAATGGAGTACCCGCGCACGCGAATACCTTCTTCCGGGTCGAGCAGGGACGGTTCCCAGAGCATGCAGGTAATGTCGCGCATGCCGCCATAAACCTGTTCGAGGGTAACCTCGTCCACTATTTTGTTGCCGTGTTCCTTGAGAATTTCCTTGATCTCCTTGCCGAGCGCCTGTGATTTTTCGGAAAAAAGTTGTTTTAACGGATCCATTAAAAACGATAAGCGATAAGTGAAAAATGATGCTCGGCAAACGCTTTCAGGTTGCAAAAAATTGGCTCAAAAACCTGCCGAAAGAGGGGGTGAAGATTTGGGGCGCGCAAAGTTACGATTTTTGGTTTTGCCGTTTTGAAAACCACGAATTTGCAAAAAATAAGCCAGAATGGTGGGTCACGGGCGGTTTTACCCAAACCTGAACACCATACCTGCCGTGAGGCGCAGCATACGGCTGGTATTGCGCCCACTCAGTACGTAGCTGCCGCTGACAAAAAAACCGCCCCGCCCGCTTTCCGAGTAGTAGGCCGTGCCACCGGCCTGCACGTACGATACGCCAAGCGCCTGAGGCAATTCGGGCACACCGGGCATGTAATCGGAGCCGCCACGGGTGTTCTGCCATTCCACCCATGCATCGAGGTAGTACCGTGCCGCCGGGAAACCGACGCGGAAAAGCAGGGTAGAAAAATCCGGCGGAGGCGAGGGCGTGTAGTCTGGTCGCTGGGTGCGAATAGCGGCCACGTCCCGCTCCCGCAGCCGGTCCAGCCGCCAGTTGTAGCCTCCGGTGAGGTTGAAAAAAAGACCCAATGGTGTTTCCCATTGTACGATCATGCGCACGGGCACCTGCACGGCTCGTTGGCCAAGTGCGCCGGAAAGAGCTGGCTCGTAGTCCGACAACGGAAAACCAAGGCCGCTGCCGAGCAATACCCCGATCCGCCCGATCCCCGGAATGTCGCGGTACACGGGCCGGTATTTGACTAATAAACTGCCGTCTTGCAACCCGCTTTGGGTAGGCGTAAACACATACGCAGCGGTGCCCACCACATCCACCCGATTGCTAAGGCCGTACTCGGCAAACAGGCTGAGCAGGGTGCCCTCGTAGCCCACGGGGTAGGTCTGGCCGCCAGCACCCAGATAATCGCTGGCCGAGTTGAAGGAAATAGACGGTGCCAGATCGAGCACGCTCGCGCCTTTCAGGTATCCGTCGAAGGGGCCTTGGGCTGGCAGAGCGTGGGCGAGCGCCACGATAATGGCTGGCAGGAAATTTTTTTTCATGGCGCGAAATCCATTTTTTTCGGGAAATAGACTTTCCTGGTTTCAAAAACCTGGAAAGTCTGGGTACCGTCAAAACACCTCTTTCTCCACTATCTCGCACAAAATGTGCCCGATCAGGATATGCGCCTCCTGGATGCGGGGCGTGTCCGAGGAGGGTACATTGAGCAGCAGATCGCAGTGCGTGGCCAATTTACCACCGGTGGTGCCTGTCATACCGACGACGGTCATGCCGATCTGCCGGGCCTTTTCCGCTGCAGCGAGGATGCTGGGCGAATTGCCCGACGTACTGATGGCAACAAGGAGATCCCCCCGCCGACCTGCGGCCTCCACCATTCGGGAAAAAACGCGGTCATAGCCGTAATCGTTGGCCACAGCGGTCAGGTAGGAGGAGTTCACATGCA
Source organism: Saprospiraceae bacterium (assembly GCA_040080915.1). Taxonomy (GTDB): domain Bacteria; phylum Bacteroidota; class Bacteroidia; order Chitinophagales; family Saprospiraceae; genus M3007. The sequence goes on along the minus strand of JBEBHD010000263.1, from coordinate 926 downwards.
GTGCCTCGGCGTACAAGGGCGGCCGGTCGGTGTAAAACCGGCCTGACAGCTCGGCGGCGATGTGCTGAGCATCAGCAGCGCTGCCGCCGTTTCCGCAGAAAAGCGCTTTACCGCCCTGCCGGAAAACGGCGGACATGATTTGGGCCGCCTGCTCGATTCTGCCCAGCAGGGCCGCGTCGCTGAGCACGGCCTGTTTAACGGCGATGCTGGCGCGGATGGAATTGGTTACGGTTGGATTCACGGTGTTCCGTTGAAAGAAGTTCGGTGGTTGAGTAACGCCGCAACAACGCGCCATCGGAATTTCCAGCGTGCCATGTCCACCACGAGGGCGCGGCGATCGTCGAGCGGCAAAGTTCCGCGCTTTTTTTGCAAACAACGGTAGTGGTGCAGACAAACACGGGTAACGGCCACCAAAAAAAACGCGGTATGCAATGCCGTTTCCCGCTGGCTCGCTGGTGTTTGTATTTCCCGAAAAACCGCTGCGACTCGAGCAGCCCTTTGCTCAAAAACCTGCTCCAATTGCGCACAATCACCCTGGCTGGCCAAAACTGTGGCCATTGAGGCCGTGCTGGTCTGTCGGTCGTGCCACAGATCGAAAATGTCGTCGCACAATTGCACCAAATGGCCAAACTCGAACAGTGCCAGCCGCTCGGTTTCGGGCAGGGTTTCGGGCAGCAGGCAGCGGAACAGCAGAACAGAACAGCCGCCTTTGCTCGCGGTTATCCGGGCAATTTCGTCCACCGTAGGTATGTCGGCGCTTTTTTGGCGGCCCTGGGTTTCGATACGAAAAACGCGCAGCAGGCACTGCTGAAAGATGTGCCTGTTGGCGAAAGGCACGTCGGTATTTGTCCGATATAACAGCCTCAACGCCAGGCCAGAGGGATCGGTGAAGCGGCCATAGGTTTCGAGGGGAGTCAACCCCACCC
>JBEBHD010000047.1:0-25040 GCA_040080915.1 Saprospiraceae bacterium | reverse complement strand
CAGGGGGTACGGGGCCGAACCTACGGAGTTGTTGTCTATATTCCGTGGTTTGATTATTTAGCGGTCACTATTTTTATTTTTCGGTAAGGCTCGCACATTTCGTCAGGGTTTTCCCTGAGAAAAAATCGGGTGTTTGCACGGATTGGCAACCGGCTGGAACAAGGTACTTTTGTACCGGGCATTTCAAAAACCGCATTACAAAATTCGATTGCCCACTTTTACCCCCCACTTTTTTTTCATTACCCGTTTCACACTGGCCCCAGCCTCACTTGAAACATTTCCTCTGCGGTACCATTCCGCGCGGCAGCAATTGCCGCACACTCCCTTCGGCTGCATCGCCAATTCGAGCAGCACACAGTAATCCGGCGATGCGAGCAAACAAACACTATTCATTTATCACGCGCCCGGTGTCCAGCAGAGGACATCGGGCGCTGATCTTTTGATGAACTTCTTCGGCGCTGTTCCTTACCTTTGGCCTTGTTCAAAAACCGCTTTCCACTTCACATTAAGACAAATCCACAACGACAATGGCTTTTACCCTTCCTGACTTGCCCTACGCCCCTGCGGCCCTCGAACCGCACATTGATGCCCGCACTATGGAAATCCACCACGGGAAACACCACGCCGCGTACGTAAACAACCTCAATGCCGCTGTACAGGGCACAGAGCACGAGGGAAAATCCCTTGAACAACTGCTGGCCGAGATTTCCAACCTCCCGCCTGCTGTGCGCAACAACGGCGGCGGCCACTGGAACCACACCTTTTTCTGGGGAATCATGGCCCCCAATGCGGGCGGTGCCCCCGGTGGCGGTCTCGCGGCGGCTATTGACAAGGCCTTCGGCTCCTTCGACGAGTTCAAAAAGTTGTTCGCCGCAGCAGCCGCCACCCGTTTCGGGTCGGGCTGGGCATGGCTCTGCGTGGGCGAAGACGGCGGCCTGTTCGTATCCAGCACGCCCAATCAGGACAATCCGCTGATGGACATCGCCGAAAAACCCGGCCGGCCCATACTCGGCCTCGACGTGTGGGAACACGCCTACTACCTAAATTACCAAAACCGTCGCCCCGACTACGTGACGGCTTGGTGGAACGTGGTCAACTGGGATGAAGTGGCTCGCCAGTACGCAGCCGCCAAATAATTTACAGCAAATCAATACCGTGCGTACCAACCACTTGCTTGGGATTCTTGGGGCCGCAGCCGTACTGGCTGTGGCCTACTACTTTTCAGACATAGTCGCCTACCTGCTCATCGCAGGCGTGTTGGCCATGCTGGGCCGTCCGATCAAACATTTTTTTGAGCGGCGCATCCGTTTTCGCGGCTGGAAGATGGGACCTGCAGGAGCCACCGTGCTCACCATGCTCAGTTTTTACTTGGTCATCGCTGGCCTGCTGATGCTGTTTGTACCCACGATCATGGCGCAGGTGCAGCACCTCGCGTCGGTGGACTACTCTGCGCTGGGCGAAAAACTGAAAGGTCCGTTTACCGACTGGGATACGCAACTGCACCAGGTCGGCCTGCTGGCACCGGACCAATCGTTGGGCAAACGCACGCAGGAACTGCTCAGCGGTTGGTTCAAGCCGACCATGCTCAGCGATTTTGTGGGCGGTTTTCTCGCCACGGCGGGCAACGTGGCCGTAGCTTTTGCCTCCATCTCGTTCATCCTGTTCTTTTTTTTGAAAGACGACAGCCTCTCCGTCAGTATCCTGCACGCATTTGTACCCGCCAAATTGGAAAGCAAATTGGCAAATGCCGTGGAGGATTCGGGGGTCATGCTCCAGCGCTATTTCACCGGGCTGGCGCTCCAAACACTGGCTTTCATGGCCATAGCCTCGTTGGCATTGTGGCTGTTCGGGGTGCCCAACGCCCTGCTGATCGGGGTCATGGGGGGCCTGTTCAACATCGTGCCGTACATCGGCCCCATCATGGGCATCGTGCTGGGCTGTTTTTTCACGCTATCATACTACATTGAGGCAGAATTTTCGATGCTCGCACCGCAGCTGCTTAAAGTGGCAGGAGCCTTCGCCATCACCCAGGCAGTTGACAACAACTTCGTCGGCCCCTATATCACGTCCACCAGTATCAAGGCACACCCGCTGGAGATTTTTATCGTCACGCTCGTGGCTGCCAAGTTGGGCGGCGTGATCGGCATGGTGGTCGGCATACCCGTTTATACCGTGTTGCGTGTGGTAGCGCGGGTGTTTTTCAGCGAGTTCCGCCTTGTAAAACAGTGGACGAGCCAACTTGACGAGGAGTGATCATTTACCCAACCACTCCCGAAACACCTCCGCTTTTTCGCGACTGACGAGCACATCCTCCTTGCCCAGCGGGTCTTTCAGCACCACCTTGAGGCGGCTGTTGGAATAGGCCACCACGTCCTTGACCGCGCTGAGCGCCACGATGTACTGGCGGTTGAGCCGAAAAAAACGCTCCGGGTCCAGCATGTCATCGAGCTGCTCGAGGGTGTAGTCCACGGGATATTTTTTCCCGTTTTGGTGGCGCAGCCAAACGAGTTTGTTTTCGCCGAAAAAAAAGTCAATGTGCTCGCTGTCAATGGGTGTGAGGTGGTCGCCGATGCGTGCCAAGAAGCGGCTTTTGTAGCGATGGGGTTTCAGCGCGAGCATCATCTGGCGCAGAACATCGGGATCGAGGGGTGCTGGCCCGCGAAGCTGGCGCAGTTTGGAAAATGCCCGGGCAAGGTCGTCCTGATCCACGGGCTTGAGCAGGTAGTCCACGCTGTTCACCTTGAACGCCCGTAGCGCGTACGCGTCGTAGGCGGTGGTAAAAATGATCGGGCAGGGCACCTTGACCTGTTCAAAAATTTCAAAGCTCAGCCCGTCGGCCAGTTGCACATCGAAAAAAGCAAGGTCGGGCGGCGGGTTCTGGCGGAACCACGCAACAGCGGCGCTCACGGTGTCCAATGTGGACGCCACCTCAATGGCCGGGTCGAGCCGCTGGAGCTTGCTGATGAGGCCCCAGGCGGCCAGGTCTTCGTCTTCGATGATGAGTACGCGCATGTCAACGATTTTGAGTTAGCCGGAAACGAGGGGGATTTTTACGGTGAAATAACCGTCCGTATCGGAGATGAGCACGGGCTTGCCCGACAGAATTTGGTATCGGGCGGAAATGTTTTCAAGGCCGATGCCCGTGGATTCGGGCAGGGCGTTTCTCGGCCGGATGGTATTTCGCACCACGATGTGGCCGTTTTCCTGAAAAATTTCGATCCGTAGCGGGTGGCTTTTGGAGGCCTCGTTGTGCTTCAGCGCGTTTTCCACCAACATTTGCAGCGTTAGAGGGGCCACACACCCGTTTGCCGGTTCGGGCAGCCGGATGTCGGTACTCAGGCCTGCACCAAACCGGGTGTCCATCAGAAACAGGTAGGCCCGCAGGGTCGCCAGTTCTTCGTCCAAAGGCACCAATTCCTGCTCCTGACTTTCGAGGATGTAGCGATAAACGGTGGACAGGCGGCGAATGAACTGCTCGGCCTTGTCTGCGTCCTGATGCACGAGCGAGGCCAGCACATTGAGGCTGTTGAACAAAAAGTGGGGGTTGACCTGGTTTTTCAGCGCCTCGTACCGCGCCGATATTTGCTCTTTTTTCAGCCGTTCGGCCTCTACGAGTGCTTCTTTCCAGTTGAGCAAAAATGCCCGCCCGTGCATGAACACGGAAACAAAAAAGGTGATCACCAGTGTGGGTACGAAGTCGTCGAAGGTCAGTTCTTGCAAGTACGACCAGAACCCCTGACCAAACCACCCGTCAATGAGCAGCCAGCTGAACAGAACCCAGGCCGTGCAAGTGAACGCAATGGTGATGAGTACAGAAATGACCAACCGCTTTACCGGAGCGTCCACCCAGGTCGCCCACCGGTTGGGCACGTCGCTGAGATAAGCATTGCCCAACCAAAATACCGCCGTGCCCACGCCCGCCCGCCAGTAGTACGCCCACAGCAATTCCCAGCCGCCCCGCTCGAACAGTTTGATCGGGTTGGCAAAAGCGAAAACCGTGAATGCGCCTCCGATGATGGCTATGGCGAGAAACTTGACAACGAAATTTTTCAATTTGTGCAGCACAGCGGTAGCAGGTTAGGCGTGTTAAAAAAGATGGTGTGTACTGCGGTACTACTTCGTCGAGACCTTTTCCAAATACTGCGCGTTGGTCCGGCGGCCCCAGTGCGGCAGCAGGCCGCGGCCTTTTTCCTGCTCAAACAGCGCGACAGCCTGTTCAAACAGGGGTTTTGCATTGGCGGCACCGCCGCCGTAAAACTCCGGCATGTTCAGCACATAAGTGCCCTTGAGGAATGGCGCGCGCGGGTTAGCCGGATCCAATGCAACGGCCTTTTCGAGCTCGGCGAACACCTTTGGCGACAGCTCGGCACCCTTGGCCATCGGATTTTCCATCACGCGACCGATCAGGACGTAAGCCTGCAGCACAGCCAGTTCTGATTCTTTCGGGGCCAGCGCCTGCGCCCGGTCGAGGCTGGCCTGTGCCCCGTCGAGGGTGCGCAAGGCTTGCGCCGCGTCTTTGGAAAACAGGGGAAAGGCGACCATCAGATTGGAAAACGCCGCGTAGTACTCCGGCAGCCACTGCCCCGGCTCGGCAGCGGCAATGCGGGCAAAGGTGTTAGCCGCAGCCTGAAAATCGGTGGCGCTTCTGGCCGTGTCCAACTGGGCAACCGCAGCGTTCATAGCAGAAACATAGCGGTCATTTTGGGCAGGGAGCAGGAAAGCGAAAAAGGCAAGGACGAGCGAAAAACAAATTTTTTTCATAGCGCAACAGTGTTGTTTTTGGTAAAAAATGCTGCGCAAAGGTTGTACCGGTGGCGGACAAGTTGAAAACCAAGGTGACTGAAGCGCCGAATTGGGGGAGTGAAGTGCCGGTTTGTTAGCCGCCTCCTAAAAGCAGCAACGCCAGCCAGGCAAACGGCAGCACGAAGATAAACGAATCGAACCGGTCGAGCAGGCCTCCGTGACCGGGCAGGAGCGAACCGGAGTCTTTGATCTGGATACTGCGCTTGAGCATACTTTCCACCAAGTCGCCCACCGTGCCGAACACCGCAACGCAGCCAGCCAACAGCAACCACTCGCCAGCGCTGTAATCCAACACCCACTGCGCCAGCAACAAGGCGATCAGTACCGTAAACACCATGCCGCCAAGCGTACCTTCCCAGGTTTTTTTCGGAGAAATACGGCTGAAAAACGGCCGCTTCCCGATGCGCGAGCCGACGACGTATGCCAACGTGTCGTTGGTCCACGTGAGCAGGAGCAGCCCGAAAACCCGCATAGGCGCATAGTCGCCGTTCCCGAAGGCTATCCACACAAGCAGGGCAAATGGCACGCCCACATAGGCCAACCCCAGCAGGTAGTGGCCGATATTGGCGAACGGCTGCTGCGAGCGCAGAAACAGCTCAAGGATAAACAACCCGAACACCAACGCCAGCGCAACAACAGCAAAAACCTGACCCGATCCGCCGGGCCAAAAACCCAAAACGCTGCCGCCACAAGAGAGAAACGGCAGTATGCCCGAGGCGGTGCCAAGCACCTTGCGCCAGAAAAGGTGGTTGCCCTCGGCGGCAAAGAGCAGCCCCATGAGTTCCCACAGACAGCCCGCTGTGATGAGTGCAAAAAGGAGGACAAACGCTCCTGCGCCGCCAAATACACCGCCCAGCATGGCCGCGGCAAAAACGGCAGCGGTAATGGTTCGTTGCTTCATTTTATTGACAAGGTTGGCCCTTCACGCGTGCCCAAAGTTCGCCGAGGGCCGTTTTGAATTTTTCTGCGCTCTGCGGCGAGCGGTTATGCTGGTACACATCCCACTTGCCTTGCCCGTCCTTGAACAAAAGGAACGGGAAGACATAGTTGCCGTCCACCAAGGTATCGCCCTGAAGCCCGAAGCGCAGGTCGTTCACCTGCACGGTGTCGCCGGTTTGTCCGAAGGGCAACACGTCGTAGTAGCCGTCGCTGAACCAGCGCAGGAAGTAGTAGGCCTTGTCGTCGTAGGGGACGTGGCTGAGCAGGTGGTGGTTTTTGGGCAGGGTGGAAATTTTATCAAAACCCGGCTGGCAGTCGTTGAAACCCGAAAGGCCGTAGTAGTAGGCGGTGTCGCCCTCGGCCACGCCGTACCACACCACGTTGTTGAAAATACTCGGGCCGGTCATGTAGCGGTTGTACCGGATTTCTTTCGCCTGCAGGGCCTGTTCAAACAAGTCGTTGGCCCGCTGCTTGTGCCAGTATGTGAACGCGAGGTAGCCGCAGCTCCACAGGATGCCCGCCCAGGTTAGGTACTGCCGGATGCGCTGCGTGCGCCCAAACCGCGAGGCAATGATCAGAAATAAGGCAAACGGCACGGTGTACAGCGGGTCCACCACCGACACCGTGGTCCATTGCACGCGCAAGTCGGAGAATGGCTGCCAAATTTGAGTACCGAAGTTGGTGAAGCAATCAAGGATCGGGTGGGTGAAAATACTGGTAAAAAAAAGCGCCACCCAGGTACGGTACGGTGCCTGCACGAGGCTGAGGTCGCGCCGCCAGTAATCCTGCCAAAGTTTCCAGGTGAACCACGCGCCGAGCAGCAGGGTGGGTAAAAAAATGTACCAGCTAATGTGCCCATTGAGCACCACGGGGATAAAATTGATGCCCGCCGCCGCGCCGAGGAAAAACACGATCCAAATCAGCATGGCGATCAGTTTGTACCCTCGGAGCCTGTAAACGCCCTGACTGTAAAACCACATCGTAAGGAATGCCAGCAGCCACGGTGCCAGTCCGGCAAACAGCATGGAGTGCATAAACCCCCGGTGGAAAGCCATTGCCGTCATACGGTTGGTAAAAAACTCAGCCAGCACATCCAGGTCGGGAATAGTGCCGCCAATAGCACCCCACAACATGGCGCGGTTGCCGAGCCGCCGGCCGGCCACGGCTTCGCCGCAAGCGGCTCCAAGAACGATCTGCGTAAGTGAGTCCATGTTTTTTTATCCTTTCAGTCCCAGACCGGCTTTTTCGGAAATATCCAGCATGCGGTCAATACATGATACACCCTGCCCGATCACCCAGTCGGGCAGGATGATCTCGGGTTGTTCGTACTTCATGCAGAGGTAGAGTTTTTCCATGGTGTTGCGCTTCATGTGCGGGCAGTCGTTGCAGGCGCAGTTATTGTTGGGCGGCGCAGGGATGAACGTCTTGTGCGGGCTGGCTTTCTGCATCTGGTGCAGGATACCTGCCTCGGTAGCCACGATGTACTCCTGAGCGGCATCGCTGATGGTGTATTTCAACAAACCGGTGGTGCTGCCGATGTAGTCGGCCATGTCGAGAATGTGTGCCTCGCACTCCGGGTGGGCGATGAATTTGGCGTTGGGGTGCCGATTTTTCAGTTTCACAATGCGCTCATGGCTGAAAATCTCATGCACCATGCAGGCTCCGTTCCACAGCAGCATGTCGCGCCCCGTTTTTTTCACGAGGTATGCGCCGAGGTTTTTGTCGGGCGCAAAAATGATGGGCCGGTCTTTCGGGATGCTCTCGATGACGGCCACGGCATTGGTGCTGGTGCAGCAGATGTCGGTCAGGGTCTTTAACTCTGCCGTGCAATTGATGTACGACACCACGATGTGATCGGGGTGTTTTTCTTTAAACTTCCGAAACAGGTGCGGCGGACAGGAATCGGCCAGCGAGCAGCCCGCCTTCATATCCGGCAAAAGCACTTTTTTGGCGGGCGAGAGCATCTTGGCGGTCTCCGCCATGAAATGCACACCTGCGAATACGATGATGTCCGCGTCCGTTTGGGCGGCTTTTTGGGACAGGCCCAGCGAGTCGCCGATGTAGTCGGCTACGTCCTGAATTTCCGATTCCTGGTAGTAGTGGGCGAGGATGACGGCATTTTTCTCTCGTTTGAAGCGGTTGATCTCGGCTGTGAGGTCGAGTGAGGGGTCCACGTCAAGGTCGAGAAAGCCGGTGCGGTCGAGGTGGTGGCGTGCGGTGGCGAGGTCGGTAGTCATGTACGAGCGGGTTTTGTTCCGGTTGTTTTGGGGGAACAAAAGTAGGGAGGTTTTTTCCGTTCGTGGTGTCGAAAATGGAGTGTCACAGTGGGCTTCGCAGCGTTTGGGAGGCTCACAGAAGTTTGTCGCCCAACTGGTACACCCCTGGCAGGTTTCGGCCGAGGCCATCGTAATCCAACCCGTAACCCACCACGAAGCGGTCTTCGATGTCGAACCCCACATAGTCCACATGTACCGGGAAAGCTGCGGCATCGGGCTTGCGCAAAAATGCCACGGTGCAAACTGTTGCTGGTTGCTGGCTGCGCAGGTGTTCCAGAAAAAAATGCAGCGTTCGGCCCGTGTCCACGATGTCCTCCACCACGATAACATGGCGGCCGCTCAGGTTTTTTTCCAGGCCCATGACCGTTTGAACATCGCCCGACGAGCGCGTGCCGGAGTAGGACGACAGTTTGACAAAACCCACCTCGCAGTCGCCGCCGAAGGCTCGCATGAGGTCGGCGGCAAAAACAAAGGCACCGCTCAGGATACTGACGAACAACGGTTTTTTCTCCCGGTACTCGTGCGTAAGCTCGGCACCAATCTCCCGCACGCGGGCCTGCACCTGCTCTTCCGTGAACAGGGTAACGAACAACTTGTCGTACAACTGAATATGATCGCTGGAATCGGAATAGGTTTCCATGAAATGGGTTGAAAGGTTTCTGGTTTGAGGGTTTGGGGGTTTGGGGGTTACCCGTTGTTGCCTTGGCTACGGCGGGTCAGTAGCGCAGGCCGAGGCGGCCGTAGATAAAACTCATGAGCCAAGCCGGGCCGATCATCAGGAACTGGATATCCTGAAAAAACGACGGCTTTTTGCCCTCCACTTTGTGCCCCCAAAACTGCCCTATCCAAGCCAACACAAACAGAGCAAGACATACTTGCCAGAGCACGAACCCGGCTGCCTCGATCTTTTGGGCCACAAAAAGGCACAACACCGAGAAGAGAAACATGCCCACTGCCAGCATGGGCGACAGGCGCACGTAGTACGCCACAACAAAAGCCAGAACGGCCATCGCCACGTTGAACTCCAAAGTGGGCGTAATCTGGTAGCCTAATTTGATGCCGTACAGCAAGCCGACAATGCTGAAAAAAATCGTCGGCACACAAATCCAGTGTACCAATTTGTTCGTGGGGTTCTGGTGGCTTTCGCCGTACTCGGACAACCAGTCGTTGATGTTTTTCATGCGTTCTGAATTTTTTAAGTAACTACTTAGGTAGCCGCAGCGGTTAAATTTTTAATAAAAAACTATGGCCTGCTATTTTGGCAGTGTTCGCAGTTGGCGTTCGATTTCCTGAAGGCGTTTTTGTTTGATTGAGTCCACCATTCGAGGCAGTTCGGCGGCCCGCCGCACCACGCACAGGCTGTCCAATTCCAGCTGGGCCAGCCGAATTTGGGCGGCAGCCGTTGAGTCAATACGGTCGCGCGTGTCAGCGTCCAAGGGAGTGCCGGAGCTGCCACAACTGGTGAGCAGGTACAGCAAGCAACTATTGGCGGCAATTTTGATTCGCGTCGCAGTTATCATTTATTCGTGTTTTGCAACTGTTTAGGCAGGGGCGTTGTCCCGAAAAATCTATTGCAGTGTCCCTCTACCGCCGAGCCTTGGCCAGCATATTTTGTGTACTTTGCGTTTGTCGTTTCGTAGAAATGACAAACCACGCGGTCACAAAGCTACGGTCTTTTGCGTGTTCCTCATCGTCCATTTTTTCGCAACAACGATTTTGCTCACTCCGAGAAAATTGCCAAGATGCCCTACATTTGCCAGCATGAAACACGTCTGCACCACCAGTTTTTGGGTACTGCTTTTTTCCCTCGGCGAACTCGTTCCGGCCCGTGCCCAGCTCGCCACGTTTCAGCGCCTGTTCTACAAAAACGGCGGCGACCTGCAGCTGTTTTCCGGCGAAGCCAGCCCCGACGGCGGCTATGTGCTTGGTGGCATCGTGGAGGATGGGGCCGTGAGTCGGCCCATCATCGTCAAACTCGACTGTGCGGGCGACATCGCCTGGGTCAAAACCCTCGGCCCGACTACCACCGTGCAAAACGTGTTCACCCGAGTGGGCATCGTGACCATGCCCGACACCGGTGCCGTTCTGCTTTGCAACGTCGGTACGTTCAATGCTTACTCCATGGTCGTGCTGCGCGTGGACAAAAACGGCAACACCCTGTGGCGCAGGGCCATCAATCAGGGCCTGGGTGATACCGGTGGCCACGGTATTGCCGGTACCACCGACGGCGGATTTGTCATCACCGGTTACACCAACCGATACGGCTCCGAAACCCCCGGCGGCTCATATCGCGACGTGTACCTGCTCAAATTGGACGGAGCAGGCAACATTACCTGGACCAAAACATACGGCAACAAAAGCGCTTACGACGAGGGCACATCCGTGATCCAAACCTCCGACGGTGGCTATGCCGTGTGCGGGCGCTTCATTGATCAGGGCACATTTTACGCTTTCTTGCTCAAGACCGACCCCGTAGGAACGCCCGAATTCATGCGTACCTACGGCGATACGCTGCATTCGACCTGGGCGTTCGGCCTGCAGCAAATGGCCGACGGCGGCTACGCCCTCACGGGCAGCACGACCGTGCTTCAACAAAACTTCCAGAGCTGGGGCGACAATTTTGTGCTACGAACCAACATGGTCGGCGACACACTTTGGGCACGGGGTTTCTTCGGGCTGCCCAATTTGTTTGAAAACGCCTCTTCGTTAGTGCTCGACGCGCAGGAAAACCTCGTTGTGGGCGTGGCCACGGCTAGTTACCCCACTATTGGATTTGTTCCGAACAAACACCTCGTAGCGCGGTTTGCTGGCAACGGTGCCCTGCAAACCGCCAAACTGTTCAACACCGGCGGCTCGCACTACCCTCTGGTGTCCAAAACTCCCGACGGCGGCTACCTCGTCACCGGATTCACCAACAACTACCTCGGCCTTGACTTCACGGGCCTGGCCATCAAGACAGATGCCAATCTGGAGGCCGGGTGCCACACGACGGACGCAACATTCCAGACCATCACCCAGCCGCTGCCGATTCGCGTGCGCACCCCCGCGTTCACATCCGCGTCGGGAGGCGTGGCTTCCAACTATACTATTGAGCAGTCCACTACCCTGCTTGACTCGGTGCTGTGCCAGGCGGCGGCCCCGGCCTTGGTTTGTGATTTTTCCGTCCAGCCCGGCTGCTTCGGCACACCTATTCAGTTTACCAACGAAAGCAGCGCCGGGGTCACGGGTTTTTCCTGGGACTTCGACGATCCCGCCAGCGGCAGCGCCAACACGTCCGTACTGCCCAACCCGACCCACGTTTTTTCTGCCGAAGGCAGCTACGACGTGCGCCTGGAGGTGACCAACGGATGCCAAACGGCCAGCGTCACCCTGCCCGTGGCCGCCGCCGGGCCGCCGACCGTCAGCCTCGGCCCCGACACGGTTTTTTGCTCCGGCGAGACTCTCTTGCTGGATGTTGGCATCGCCGGTGCCACGTACGAATGGAACACCGGAGCCACGAGCCAAACCCTTACCGTGAGCGATTCGGGTTTGTACATCGTGAAAGTATTCGACGGGCTATGCACAGGCACCGACTCGGTTTTTGTGCGCGAAAACGCCTGCGACCTGCTCAATATCCCGAACGCGTTCACTCCCGACGGCGATGGCAACAACGATGCCTGGAAACCGATCATCGGCTCGGACTACACAGTGCGCCTGGTGCGAATTTACAGCCGGTGGGGCGAGGAGGTGTTCACGTCCACCGACACGAGTTTTGCCTGGAACGGCACCCACAACGGCGAGAACGCGCCCTCCGACGTGTACGTTTTTTACTTGGAACTGAACAGCAAAGACCAAACCGTGGTGGCCCGAAAAGGCGACATTACCCTGCTGCGCTAACCTCTTCCAGAACAAAGACAACATGACCATCACGTCCAAACTCCCGCACGTCGGCACCACTATTTTCACCGTCATGTCGGGCCTGGCCAACCAGTACGGGGCCATCAACCTGTCGCAGGGGTTCCCGAATTTCGACCCGTCAGAGCGGCTCCAGCGCTTGGTTTTCGAGCACATGCAGCGCGGCAACAACCAGTACTCGCCTATGCCGGGCCTGCCGTTGCTGCGCGAGCGGATTGCCGAAAAAATGGAACGGCTGTACGGGCGTTCCCTCAACCCGGACACCGAAGTCACCGTGACCGCTGGCGGCACGCAGGCTATTTTTTGCGCCATCGCCGCGTTCGTCCACCCCGGCGACGAGGTCATTCTGATCGAACCCTGCTACGATTCGTACCGCCCGTCAGTGGAAACCGTGGGCGGCAAGGTGGTCGCCTACCCGCTGGCCGCGCCCGACTACCGTATTGACTGGCCTGCCGTGGGCCGCCTGCTCACGCCGCGCACGCGCATGATCTGCATCAACACGCCCAATAACCCCACCGGCACCCTCCTGCGCGAAGCCGACATGCTGGCGCTGAACACGTTGTTGAAAAACACCGACGTGCTGGTGCTGAGCGACGAGGTGTACGAGCACCTCATTTTCGACGGGGAGCAGCATGCCTCGGCCTTGCGCTACCCCGACCTGTACGCCCGCAGTCTGTGCATTTTTTCCTTCGGAAAAACCTACCACAACACCGGCTGGAAAACCGGTTACTGCATCGCGCCGCCCGACCTGACGCGCGAGTTTCGCAAGGTACACCAGTTCAACGTGTTCTCGGCCAACCACCCGATGCAGGCCGCTTTCGCCGATTTCATGGGCGACCCGAACGAGTACAGCGGGCTGCCCGATTTTTATCAGCACAAACGCGACGTGTTCCGGCAGGCTATGGCCGAAACGCGGTTCAGGGCCGTTCCCTGCTCGGGCACCTATTTTCAATTGTACGACTACTCGGCCATCAGCGATGAGCCGGACTTCGATTTTTGCAAGCGCCTGATCACCGATTTCGGCGTAGCAGCCATACCGGTGTCCGCTTTCTTTTCGGACAAACGCGATGACAAAGTGATCCGATTCTGCTTCGCCAAAACCGAAGACCTGCTCCAAGAGGCGGGAGAACGCTTGAAATTAGTTTAGCCTAAAATAGGCGGCACTTCGCTGAAAATTAGCACATTAGCACGTTATTTAATTAGAGCGTGTTTAAATTTCAGTCGCCGGGCTGCAAGCGGCAAATTTTGCTTCATGCTGCGTTGAAATTTTCGCCGTAGGCACCCGGCTACGGCTGCAAATTTCGCCTTGCCTGAAACAAAATTCGCTCGCTTTCGCCTCGGCACTGAAATTTAAACACGCTCTTAGCAAATTGTACGTATGATCCTGTACAACGTCACCGTAACGATTGACCTCGATGTACACGAGGACTGGGTGCGCTGGATGCGCGAAACCCACATCCCGGAGGTCATGGCTACCGGTATGTTCCGGTCTTGCCGCATGAGCCGGATGCTCGGCCACGAGCACCAGGATTCCGAAATTTACTCGATGCAGTACCTCGTGGAGGACATGGCTCGTCTGCGGCGGCACATGGAAGAGTTTGCCCCCGAACTGCAAAAGCGGCACCAACAGCGCTACGACGGCAAGTTTGCGGCGTTTCGCACGGTAATGGAGGTGGTTGGAGAACACGATGCTTAGAGCGGCACGCGTAGCGCACGCCTACTCGTACACCACCTTGCGCAGCAGCCGGATACCGAACGAAATCTCGAGCGACAGGTTCCGGATGCTGAGCTCCTGCACGGGTATCGTCTGGCCAGGATTGAACGGGTCAATGAGGTTGCCAAATGCCGGGCGGTAGTATTGCAGCAAAAAATCGGGGTGTACCGAAATAGTCAGCTGCCCGCCGACGAGGTCGCTGAACGGAAACTCGATGCCCCCGCCCGCCGATGCGCCCACCATCCAGCGGTTCATGGCCCCGATACTGGGGTAGTAGGCTGCGAGGTAGATGTTTTGCGATACGCCCAGTTCGTCAATGTTGGTGCTCAGGGTGTAATCGCCGCGAAGGCCACCGTAGTAAAAGTACTTGGTCTTTTCGCCGAGGGGAAATTTCTGCTTGTAGCCGAGGATGAGCGAGAGGTTGTTGAACCTAAACTCTTCGGAGATGGTCTCCACGCCACCGCCCACTGCCTGGAGGAAGCGCAAGCGGGTGGCGCTACCGCGTACATGGTACCCGATCTGGGCAAAAATGGAGGTGTGGTCGTCGTCGTTGTTGACCGATTCCACAGACAGGGCGGCGTGGGTTTTGAACAACGGCTGCCGGTCGAAGTAATTAGCCCACCGCTGGAAGCCCATACTCAGGCCGCCGTGAAAGACGTATGCGGTGGACTGGGCGCTGATTTGACCAAAAACAACTAAGCAAAAAAGGGAGGTGAATACAAAACGCATGTTTGTCCTGATTTTGGGCACAAAGTACAACGTTCAGTGTTGTAGAGAAAACCTTGGTCAGGTTTCGAGGGCAAACTCCTGCGAGCGCCCTACATTTGCCCGCCTAATCCAACGATCTTGTCATGACCATGAATGCCTCCCGGCCCTTGACCACAAACACGTTTGACCAGTTCCCCTACACCCGCCCCGACCTGCAGGCTACGACGGCGGCGTTCGATGCACTTTTGGATGCATTTGACTGCTCTGCCACAGCAGCCGAGCAAAGCCGGGTTCTGATGCAGATGAACGATATGCGGCAGGAATTTACCACCATGCACAGCCTGTGCGTGATCCGCCACACTTCCGATACCCGCGACCCGTACTACGAGACCGAAAACTCGTACTTCGACGAGTCGCTCCCCGGATTCGAGTCGCTCAACGACCGCATGTACCGGAGCCTATTGGCCTCGCCGCACCGCGCCGAACTGGAAAAAAAACACGGCTCGCACCTGTTCGTGCTCGCCGAACTGGCCCTGAAAACATTCCGCCCGGAAATCCAAAAAGATTTGCAGGAAGAAAACACGCTCGGTTCCGAGTACACCAAACTGAAGGCCAAGGCAAACATCGAGTTTGACGGCAAAACCTACAACCTGAGCAGTTTGGTGCCTGTGGAGCAATCCGACGACCGCACTGTGCGCCGCCGTGCCGCCGCCGCCAAGTGGGCTTTTTATGAAAAAAACGCGCCAATCGTAGAGCTGCTGTTCGACCAGCAGGTACAGGTGCGCCATCGCATCGCCCTGGCTCTGGGGTACGACAGCTTTGTGCCCGTCGGCTACGCCCGTATGCGTCGCTCCGATTATACGCCCGACATGGTGGCCAACTTTCGCCGCCAAGTGCGCGACATCGTGGTGCCACTCGCTTCCGAACTGTACGAACGCCAGCGCCGCCGCCTCGGCATTGATCAGCTCTGCTACTACGACGAGGAATACCAGTTTGCCTCCGGCAACCCCAAGCCCGTGGGTACGCCCGACGAAATCGTGGCCAACGCCGCCCGCATGTACGGCACGCTTTCGCCCGAAACCGACGTGTTTTTTCGCCGCATGCAAGATGCCCGCCTCATGGACTTGGTGAACCGCGACGGCAAAGCTACGGGCGGCTACTGCACCTACATGCAGCGGTTTGAGGCACCGTTTATTTTTTCCAATTTCAATGGCACCAGCGGCGACATTGACGTGCTCACCCACGAGGCAGGGCATGCTTTTCAGGTGTGGAGCAGCCGACACTTCGAGTTCGACGAGTACCACTGGCCCACGAGCGATGCAGCCGAAATCCACTCCATGAGCATGGAACTGTTCACTTGGCCTTGGATGCCGCTGTTCTTTGGGCCGAGCACGGAAAAATACTACTTCCTGCACCTGGCCGGGGCCATCAAGTTTTTGCCCTACGGCGTGGCCGTGGATGAGTTCCAGCACATTATTTACGAAAACCCCGACTTGACACCCGCCGAGCGCAATGCCGTTTGGCGGAACTTGGAAAAAACTTACCTGCCCCACCGCAACTACGACGGGAACACGTTTTTGGAAAACGGCGGGTTTTGGCAAAAGCAAAACCACATCTTCAACTCGCCGTTTTATTACATTGACTACGCCTTGGCCCAAATCTGTGCCCTCCAGTTTTGGAAACGCGACCGCGAAAACCACGGTACGGCCTGGGCCGATTACCTGCGCCTGTGCCAGGCCGGTGGCAGCCGATCCTTTCTCGGCTTAGTCCAATTAGCCAATTTGCGCTCCCCGTTCGACGACGGCTGCGTGGCCTCCGTAGTGGCCGAAATCCGGCGCTACCTCGACGGCATGGACGATTCGAAATTTTGACAAAACACACTAAAAATATGCTTCGCAACCTGCTGCTTGCCAGCCTGCTCCTCTCTCCATTTGCCCTGCGCTCCCAACAGCCCACGCTGCAGCTCGCCCTGCTCAAGTACGCGGGCGGCGGCGACTGGTACAACGACGTGAACTCCCTGAAAAACCTCGCCCGGTTTTGCAACCAAAACCTGCGCACCAACTTCAACCAAGAGTACGCCATCGTGGAGCCCGGTAGTGCCGATATTTTCAACTACCCCATCGTGTACGCCACGGGCCACGGCAACATGCTTTTCAGCGACTTAGAGGCCCGAAACCTCCGCGCTTACCTCGAGGGCGGCGGCTTCCTGATCCTGAACGACGACTTCGGCTTGGACCCATTCGTGCGTCCGGCCCTGAAAAAAGTCTTTCCCGAACTCGACCTCGTGGAACTGCCGTTCGCCCACCCCATCTACAACCAAAAATTTGTGTTCAAAAACGGCCTGCCGAAAATACACGAGCACGACGGCAAGCCTGCTCAGGGCTTTGGCCTGATCTGGCAAGGCCGCTTGGTATGCTACTACAATTTTGAGACCGACCTCGGCGACGGCTGGGACGACGTACACAACGACCCGCAAGACTCGCGTACCAAGGCGTTGCAAATGGGGGCTAATATTGTGCAGTTTGTGTTTGGAGGCCAGTAGCCATTTCGTAAAACAACAGCCCCGTCGCGCCAGCGCGTCCAAGCAACGGCCTCCTCGTGGTAGCCAGCCGGGTACGACTTCCCCGAACGCCACAAACTACTGGCCATTTTTGTTTTCCAGGCATCCAAACCTTCCAGGTTTGGCAAACAAGGCCTCGTTCCGAAAATGTCCAGTAGTGTGCAAGTCCAGAATCTATGTTTCCGCGCCTCGATGGATGTAGCTTGTCATTTCATCCTGTAAATCTGAAATGGGTTTGCAGAATTGCGGGGTAAATGCAGGCATGTTTTATTGCTTTACGCAAACGATGTCCAGTTCTGTGGTTCAACGAGCCAGGTACTGAATCGCGGCCAGCACCACATCGCGGTATTGCCGCCCAATCGGAATGTCTTTTCCACCCACCGTCAAATCGGTGGCCGAATACGCCTCCACATGCCGCAGTGCGACCAGATACGACCGGTGTGCCCGCACAAACCCCATGCCTTCGAATGCCTTTTCAAGATCGCCCAGCGGCATTTTCGTCACCAGCGCTTTGTCGCCCAGGAGCCAAAGCCGCACATATTCCCGAAGGCTTTCCGCGTACAGAATTTCATCGAGCCACACGCGCACCATTTTTTTGTTGACGTTGAAAAACTGAAATGCTCGCGCTTCCAGCTTCGCCGGTGTTTCGGCGGGAGCCGTGCGTTTCAGTTTTTTGACCGCCATCAAAAAACGCTCAAAATCAATGGGCTTGAGCAAATAGTCAACTACACCGATTTCATAACTTTCGACAGCGTACTGGTGATACGCCGTGGTCAGGATGACTTGTGGCGGGTGGGCAAGGGTGCGCAGGAAATCGAGCCCCTTCAGCCCCGGCAGGTGAATATCAAGAAAAAGTACGTCCACCGGTTGCTGTAGCAGGGCTTCAGCAGCCGCGAGCGCATCCGGGCACCGGCCCACAAAATGCAGCCACGGCAGCTGCCGCACGTAATCTTCGAGGATACCGGCGGCAAGCGGCTCGTCTTCCACGATGAGGCAGGAAAGCATACGATTTACGATTGTTGTTGCCGCATAGGGCAGTTTTTCCATTGAACTTAGAGACTATCCACACTCGACCCGCAGCCGCACCACGAATGTCCGTTCATCCGAGCGAAATTCCAGTTCGTGCTTTCCGGGATACAGCAATTCCAGTTGGCGGCGCAGGTTTTGCAGGCCAATGCCGGAGGGGGTTTCCGATTTCTTTTCAGGTTTCGAGTTTTCAATTTCTACGTCCAGCAGCGTATTTTTCAACGCAATAGTGATCGAAATGCGGGCTTCGTCGCGCTGTTCGCTCGCGCCGTGTTTGAATGCGTTTTCCACTAACGGCAACAGCAGCAGGGGCGGGATTTCCTGTCGGGGGTTGTCCAGTTCCACGTTCAGGTTTACGGTCAGCCGCCCGGCATCGAAGCGCAATTTTTCCAACGCCACATAGTCCTCTATGAGTTGTACCTCCTGCTGAATCGGAACCAGCGGCTTTTGCGATTCGTACAAAACATACCGCAGGAGTTGCGCGAGTTTCAACGCCACAGGGGCCGTTTTCGCCGATTTGGACCGGGCCAGAGCGTACAGGTTGTTGATGGTGTTGAACAAAAAATGCGGTTGGAGCTGGCCCTTCAACGCCCGCAATTCGGCTTCCGATTTTTCAGCACGCAGTTGGGCTTCGCGGCGTTGCATGGCCTGCTGCCGGAAATACATCCACGCCGTGAGTGCCGTCCCGGATACCAGCACACAGTCGAATATGTCGTACATCAGCCGGTTGCTCCAGAACTCAATCGTCGAATCGGGAAAATACGTCGGCACCAGCCAGATCAGTTTCAAAACCCTGTTCAACAGGCCTCCCAGAATATTGGCTGCTGCTGCACCACCGAACGCCAGCCAGGTTTTTTCGCTGGAAAAGCGCGCAAAAAACCAAAACGACAAGTACGTCGCCAGCATCCGGGCAGGCATCTGGATGCTCTCCGTGAGCACGTATTTGGTCAAATTCCCGTCGTACCGGCTGTAGGTGTAGGCGTAGATGAAGCCAAATGCTGCCCAAAAAGCAAGGTGGTAGACCACACGGCGTATCATGGCGGCAAAGGTCAACAGAAAAACAACGCTGTTGGTGGTATTCCGTGGGTCGGAGTCGGTCGTTCGTTGATTTTCCGGAAACGCCACACCGGAAATCGGGCACTTTTGGGTTCAAACACTTTTTTACACAAAAACAACTGTACAATTTGGCTATGAAAACATTCCGCCTTCTGATCGCGGCAGGCTTCGCCCTGCCTTTTTACCTGACAAGCCTTTCCCTGTCGGCCCAAACCGGCGACACCGTGCTCGTCGGCCCCGGTGGAGGCTCCGGCGCTCCGATTTTTTCCAAAGTGGTCAACTCCCCTGCCACCACCACGCCCGGCGATTCGCGCTCGGTAAACTGGATTGACGTGGACAACGACACCGACCTGGACCTGTTTATCAGCAACGGCCCGCAAGCCGGCGCGAACAATTTCCTGTACCTGAACAACGGCGCCGGCAGTTTCACGGCCGTGACGAACGACCCGATTGTGCAGGATGGAAAACCTTCTGACGGGGCTACCTGGGCCGATTTCGACAACGACGGCGATGCCGACTGTTTTGCCGCCAACTGGTACGGTGTCAACAATTTATTCTACAAAAACAATGGCAACGGCACCTTCGAGCAAATTACCACGGGAAACCTCGTCACCGACGGCGGCTACTCCGAAACAGCAGCTTGGGGGGACTATGACAGTGACGGCTGGCTCGACCTCTACGTGACGAACAGCGACGGCAATTTCCGCAACTTCCTGTATCGGAACTTGCACGACGGCACCTTTCAAAAAGTAACCACGGGTGCCCCCGTCACCGATGCGTTCACGTCGCGGTCGGTGAATTGGACAGACTTCAACAACGACGGCAAACTCGATCTGTTTGTCACCAATGAGAACAATCAAAACGAAAACCTGTACCGCAATGACGGTAGTGGCGTATTCACGAAACTGACCACCGGAGACCTTGTCACCTCCGGCGGAAAAACGATGAGCAGCAGTTGGGGCGATTACGACAACGACGGCGACCTGGATGTTTTTTTGGCCAATGACCAGGGCAACAACGGGCTTTTCCGCAACGACGGCAATGCCAGTTTTACCAAAATCACCACGGGGCCGGTGGTCACGAGCGGCGGCAATTCCTTCGGCAGCCAATGGGCCGACGTGGACAACGATGCCGACCTCGACCTGTTTGTGACTAATTCGTTCTGGGGCGGCCCCTGGAAAAACTTCCTGTACCTGAACAACGGCGACGGCTCGTTTACGCAAAATCTGACGGAATTGCCGGCAACCGATGTGGGCTGGTCTTATGGTTGCGCCTTTGGCGACTGGGACCGCGACGGCGATTTGGATCTCGCTGTCGCTAATTGTTTCAACGCCAATCAACCCAACTCCCTGTTCGAAAACCACAGCGCGGTAAACGGCAACAACTGGCTCCAGGTCAAACTGGTAGGAACCACCAGCAACCGCTCGGCCATCGGCGCCAAAGTGCTTGTAACGGCAACAATCAACGGACAACAGGTAACCCAACTGCGCGAAATCAGTGCACAAACGGGCTACTGTGGCCAAAACCAACTCGCCGCTCATTTTGGCCTCTCCGCTGCGAATTTGGTATCGGTGCAGGTTTTGTGGCCCTCGGGCCTGGAAGAATTGTTCGGCAACATAAGCGCCAACCAACACGTCACTGTTACCGAAGGGCAGGGTGTGGTAGGTGTAGACCAACCGCTGCTTAGCGGACAAACCACCCGGGCGTTGACAATTCAGCCCAACCCTTCATCGGACTCGGTGACGGTGGTTTGGGAGCAGCAGGAGGCCGAAACCGTTCAGTTGCGTCTCGTAGGTGCGCAAAGCAGGGTTGTTGTTTCCCAAACAATACAAGCCACTCCAGGCCGCAACACCTGGCGTTGGGACGGGAAAATACCCGCCGGAAACTACGCCGTCCAGGTGCAAGGAACCAACTGGAAGGCAGCAGGACTATGGGTAAAAACGGGGCAATGACAACCTGTGTCCTTGCTGTGTTTTGAGCAGCCATACGACGGGCGTGTGCCGGTGTGCGGCAGGCTAAAAAAAAGCCCCCCGGCGCATTTGCCGGGGGGCACAAATTATCAAAACACGCTTCAATGTTTTTCGGTTAAAATCAATCCTGCGGGCTGTAAACCAGGCGTTTGGCGATGGTGTATTCACCACTGCGCAACACCACCGTGTACACGCCGGCAGCCGCACCCGCTTCTCGCAGGTTTACCGGCAATTTCAGGTTGGCTACTACTTCCACGTTGCGTTCCCAGATTAATCGACCAAGATCGCTGTAAATCGAAACCACCACCGTTTCACCCGCAAAATCGCCCAGTCCGATGAGCACCCGGTCGGTAGTCGGGTTGGGGGTCAGTTGCATAGTTTTGAGTGTTGCGTGTTGCGTCTTGAGTGGTTGCTGGTCGCGGTCAGCAGCGGGTGGTGCGAAGTTCGACGGCAGCACGGTGAACGTTTGCACATGCACTTTCGGGTTGCCGCATTGGTCGGTGGCCGTCCAGGTGCGCGTCACAGTGTAACCCGTGGAGCAGTCGCCCGGCGATTGCGTTTGTTGCAGGGTCACCGATGGCGTACCGCAGTTGTCCGTGGCGTTCGGCGTCACCGGCGGCGGCACGAAGTCGGGCGCGCACACCACCGTCACGTTGGCCGGCGGGTTGGTGAACGTTGGTGCCTGCGTGTCCTGAACCGTTATTACTTGCGCCTTGATCGTCGAGTTGCCGCACAGGTCGGTGGCCCGCCAAGTCCGGGTCAGGGTGTAGTTGTACAGGCAGTTGCCGTCGGTACGCACCTGACCGAGGTAGGTAATACTGGCCGGGCCGCCACAGTTGTCGGTAGCCACCGGATTGCTCAGGGCCGGCGGGGCCTGGTTGCACTGGATGGTAACGTTGTTGGGTACAGACACAAAGACCGGCGCGACATTGTCTACCACCGTGATCGTTTGCGTGGCGGCGGTGGAATTACCGCAGACATCGGTCGCTTTCCAGGTACGCCAGAGTTGGTAGTTGCCCGGGCAGGTGGCGTTCATCGTAGACTGACCAAGGTATACTGTCGCCACATTTCCGGTGCAGCCATCAGTTGCAGTGGCAGTACCGACCGGCGGGCTGGGAGCGTTGCAGGCGATAGTTACATTGCCTGGTACGGTGATTGTCGGTTTGCCGTTGTCGACCACCGTGATGCGTTGCGAGATCGAGCGTGTATTGTTGCAGTTGTCCGAAGCCATCCAGCGACGCGTCAAGGTATAGGTGTTCGCGCAGGCACCGTTCGTCTTGGTTTGGCCGATGTACGATACAGCCACAGTCGCATCGCAGTTGTCGATAGCGATAGGTGCAACGGCCGACGGGATCGCGTCGCACTGCACGGTTATGTTGGCTGGCGTGCTCGTGAAGTTGGGCTTCTGTGTGTCAATAACCGTGATGCGCTGCGTGGCGGTTTGGGTATTGCCACAGGCATCGGTAGCCGTCCATTGGCGGGTAAGTACGTAACTATCGACACAACTGCCGTTCGCCCTGTCTTGACCGTCGTAGTTGATCGTGACCGTACCGATGCAATTGTCATTGGCCGCCGGAGTACCCACCGCCGGTACGCTGTTGCACTGTACCGTCACGTTGGCCGGCACGAAGGAGAACACCGGTTTCACGTCATCGAACACCGTGATAACCTGCGAGCAGGTGGCGCTGTTGCCTTCGGCGTCGTACACCCGGTAGTAGCGTGTGAGTTGAAACTTGTTCAGACACTGCACATTGTACGGCGGAGTGGTGTTCCAGTGTTCCCGGAGTACGATGCCGCAGTTGTCCGAAGCGTTCACCAAAGCCGGGTTAGGCGCCGGCACACTGGTTGCGCATGGAACCGTTTGCGGACCCGGGCAAATTGCCGTTGGGTCTTCGTCGTCGGTTACCGTCACCGTGAACATGCACGCAGAGACGTTGTTGGCCGCGCCGGTGGCCGTGTAGGTTACAATGGTTTGACCGGCAGCAAAGGCATACGTGGTGGAACCGTTGGGCGTCACCACACCGTCGGCCGGCAAATACGGGGGCGCGGGAGCGCCGTTGGCAAAACTGATTTCCAGCGTAGTGGCACATATGGTGCCGATGTCCGGGTGGTTCAGCAGGTATTCTGCATCGCAGTCGCCGCTGTCGTCCGAACTCGTGTTCAGGACAATCGGACTCGGGCAGGAGACTGTAGGCGCATCGTAAATACCGATCTCATCCGAGATGTCGGTCATACAGCCCGGGAAAGCCGGGTTGTTCACATCGGTACTGGTGTTGCTCGCAAACGTGCCGATAAAGTTGGCCACTACAGGGTATGGGCCGCCCGGTGTCAGCGGTGCGGAGGGATCAAATTGTGTATCCGGGTTGCCGTTTACCGTAAAGGTCGCCACACCGGCAAAACTGTTCGCTTCGGAGACCGTCAGCAGAATCGGTGTGTTATTGAGGCACACGTTGGCCGGCAAGGACGGGTCAAAGGCAATCACCGGGTACTGGCAGATGTTGGACACGGTGAACTGCTGGTTGCCCTGTGCCGGATTGCCGGGGGTACCTGCTCCGAGGTTCGGACCTTCGACGATGATGGTGTAGCCCGCGTCGTCTACGTGCTGGAAGGTGATGGCATGGAAGCCGCCCACGTCGTAGGTAAGTAAGTCGTTTACCGCAATACCGGTTGGCAGACCGCCGCTACCGGCAAGGCGGCTGATGGCCACCACCGTCCAGGTTTCTGTATTCGATGTCGGTAATACAGACACCGTTTCGCTAAAAGTACCGTTCTGAGCACCGTTGGCCGATTGGTCGTTGTTGCAGGAGCAGGGGTCGTTGGGCTGCTTGTCGTTCACCAGCACGATGCTGTTACAATCCACTACCGTGATGTAGTAAACCGCTGTACCCGTGCAGGTTTCGGCGTCCGTCACGGTGTATTCAATGGTAACGCTACCGGCGGTAACGCCCTGAATGTCGGCGGTTCCGTCGTTGTTGTTGGTGAAGCTGACCGATCCGGCGCCGCCGGTCTGCACCCAGCCGTGCGCCGGGAAGATTCCCGAGCCGCCGGTGGGATTGCCATTCAGCGTCATGGTAGCGCCGATGCAAACGAGGATATTTCCGGAAACACTGGCTGTCGGAACCGGATGCACGATGACCGTCCGGGTCACCTGAAAGGCCTGGTTGTTGGAGGCATCCATGACATCGTATGTCACGGTGTACGTATCGGGCACGCTGGTATTGACCGGGTTGTTCGTCACGATGCTTCCCGTGATGTTCCCGCCGCAATTGTCCATTGCCATGGCACCGGCATCCGTGTAGATTTCGTATTGGCAGATTTCAACCGTGCTGCTGCCCGTACGGGTGATCGTGGGCTTGGTGTCGTCCTGCACCGTCACGGTGAAGGAACAGTTGGTCAGCACCGCGTTTCCAGCCGCGTCGGTTTTGGTGTAAACGACGGTGTAAGGCGAGCCGCTGACGTTGAGCGAAGCGCCACTGGTTGGGCCGCTGACGTGTGTCGCCGTTCCCGTTCCGTCGCAGTTGTCGGAGAACGTCGGGGCGGTGTAGTTCACCGTCACGGCGCAGTCCGCGCCGCCGTCATCGCTGGTTTTCAGCAGGATGTTGGACGGGCAGTTGGCAAGCGTCGGCTTCGTATCGTCCTGCACCGTCACGGTGAAGGAGCAGTCAGTCAGTACTGTGTTACCCGCCGCGTCGGTTTTGGTGTAAACGACGGTGTAGGGCGAGCCGCTGACATTGAGCGAGGTGCCGCTGGTGGGGCCGGAAACATACGTCGCCGTGCCTGTGCCGTCGCAGTTGTCGGAGAAGGTTGGGGCGGTGTAGTTCACCGTCACTTCGCAGTTCGCGCCGCCGTCGTCGCTGGTTTTCAAAACGATGTTGGACGGGCAGTTGGCAAGTGTCGGCTTCGTGTCGTCCTGCACCGTCACCGTGAAGGAGCAGTCGGTTAGCACCGCATTGCCAGCCGCGTCGGTTTTGGTGTAAACGACGGTGTACGGCGAGCCGCCGACATTCAGCGAAGCGCCGCTGATGGGGCCGCTCACCCAGGTCACCGTTCCCGTGCCGTCGCAGTTGTCGGAGAAGGTCGGGGCGGTGTAGGTC